>JACREZ010000031.1 GCA_016212665.1 Ignavibacteriota bacterium | reverse complement strand
GTTCGCAGGAACTGTGAACACATAACCGAGGCGAAGATTGCAGGTACCACCACCACCGAGGTTGAAGGTGTTGGTTACGTTCGGATTGAAGAATCCGCCGGTTTCAACACGGACGCCTGAACCAGGACCGCTTGAAGGGAATGTGATAGCCATTGAGGTACCACCGGTTCCGAGCAGATGATCCGGAAGATCCATTTCAACGACTACGTTTGAAGTAACGTCGCCGCTGATATCGACACCAACGTCTCCGTTCGGTGCTTCACCGTTGTTGTTCGGTGCTACTGTGCTTGCGCCAGCATATGCATCGAATACGACTGTGTAAGTTACGCCACGAAGAACTCCATCAACACCACCATCGGAAGCTGCTAACGTTAATGCCGTTGCTGCTGCGTTGATTGTGATTGTGGTTACTGCTGAACTCTGTGCCAATGCCATGCTTGATACTAACACGAGAGCTAATGCAATTAACATGAGTTTTTTCATGTTATTTTTCCTTTAATTAGTTATTGAATATATAGTGGATTAGAATAAATTATTTATAACTTAAATTACAAAAATCATAAAAAATATTCGGCTGGTCTTTTTTTGACCAGCCGAATATACAAAACTTACTTCATTAATACCATTTTCTTAAGTTCTTCAAAAGCAACTTCACCGGTATTGATGTCATTGACATTAATACGATAGAAGTAAATACCTGAAGATAAATTGGTGGCATCAAAGTTTAATTCCTGAATGCCTTCAGTATATTCTTCATTATTTACTAAAGTTGCAACTTCTTGTCCAAGAAGATTGAATACTTTAATCGTTACCAAACCATCAGTCGGTAAAGTGAACTGTATAGTTGTGTTCGGATTGAATGGATTCGGGTAATTTTGACCTAATGAGAAAGTATAGGGGGTTTCTGAATAATTCGCTACACCGGGAAGCACTTTCGGGGTAATTCCTGCGTCACGAACATATACTCCACCCAAATCACCTACTGCTTTTACCCCAGTGTAAATCACTTTACCACCACTCCAAGACGCTGTATCAAGATCGCCTTCGAATGCGGCATTAAATGCATCAATTTCATCTGCTAATTCATCAGCAGTATAAGCACCACCAGTCGGGCAATACGATAAGAATTGGTTTGCCTTGGCAAGCAAACTATCAACTGTTAACGAGTGGAAAGGACTTGTTGGTTTGTTAATTTGCAACTGACCTAAGCCAGCAGGTATTTTCTCTGTTTCACTCATTGCTAAATTGACAGAAAGCATAACCGCAGAACCTGCAAGTCTATTTCTCTGCTTATCCGGTCCCATAGTTTTCAGATTACCCGTCGTTGCTTTACCAAGACGATCGGCCGTGCCTTTTGCTTTATCAAATTTGTCAAAGCAACTTGCTGCTGAATCCTGTAATATTTGTTTGCCTACTTTACCGGCATTAGCAACCAATGTCTTAAGAACATCACCATACTTTTTCATAGAAAGGAAGGGAGGACCACCTTTCACTGTGTTATAAACACCAACGTACATATAGTCTGTCTTTAGTGGATACTTTTGCGCTAAAGCCTGTTCCAAGCCGGTCAAAGCGTTAGGCATTGGCAAGCGAACTACATTCTTCGTGAAGTTAGCTTCTGCACCCTTTTTCTTTGTTCCTACAATGGTTCCGTTGTTTGTCCAGTAGAATGTTGCAATAGATTGTCCTTTGCTACCATCTTTTTTGGACCAACCCGTAACGGTTACTTGACCACCATTACTGATTGTAGCACCGGAATAATTCCACTTTGCGCTTTTACCTTTCGGTGCTTCTGCGGCAACAGTGAATGGACCATACGTATGGTCTTCTGTCGTGTCAATTGGTTCTTTGAAATCGACATAGAGACCATTCACGGTACCAGTTTCATTATTTGTAAAAGTAACGGAGAAATCAGAACCAGTGCTTTTTGGCTTGATATGGTTTTTTCCATATTTTTTTACACCCTTGGAATCAACCGTTCCATCTAAAGCAATTGCTTCGAGACCAAACGTACGGAATTCAGCTCCGTCCACTTTACGAATATAGACGAATCCATAATCATCGAAATTTACAGTAACGCTGTTTTGCGATAACATATCAACATCAATATTCGGGCTTGCACCCAAATTGTCAGTCAAGCGCCATCGTCCGCAACCGTAACTGTCAAGAGCCGGCCATGTAATCGTGATATCGGAACCACCTTCATCACTGGGTTGAAATTTTATTTTAAATGTATCTGCTTGGCAGTCGTCTGCTAACGCGCGAAGGTCCTTGCTCACTCCTTGTCCCAAACCTGTACGGCCCGGGATATCGGATGAACGAGCATCAAACACGCCAGAGGGCGGTGCCGGAGGTAACTCCTGTTCACCTAATGCGGCATCAATACCGTAGGTGGCGGTGGAATTTACCCCGATATAAATTGTATCGCTGTCAGCGCCGTTTGAAACAACAACCGGAACTACAAACGAGTTTTGTCCCCACGATACGGATTGCATTCCTAACGAACACAACACGACCGCGAAGAGAAGTACTAAAGTTTTTTTCATGACAAACCTCACTGTTAATAATTGAGAGATAATAAATAGTTAAGGATTACTTTCGTGGATTAATTTGCTGGGTACTTTTGCAAGTACCCAGCGAGATAAAATTTTACTTTAACAACATTATTTTTTGGACTTCAGAGAAATCTCCTGCAGTCATACGTACAAAGTACATACCTGTCGGGGATGCGTTTCCACCAAAATCACGTCCATCCCATTCAATCGTCTTATACCCGGCTTGCAATTCACCACTGATAATGGTGGAGACTTTTCTACCGAGAATATCAAACACGGAAATATCAACATCTCCGGTTTGCGGAATTGCCACATTAAATCTTGTGACAGGGTTGAATGGATTGGGATAATTTTGACCTAATGCAAATTCTTTCGGTAAACCAAGGTCGTCAACAACTTTTACCTTAATGCTTGAAACCGCAGGATTCGTAATACGAACCGTACCGTTTCCATTGAGAATCGTTGTACCGAGATTCTTTCCTTCACCGTTTTCCGATATTACTACTGATTTGCCCTTTGCGGCAACATTCCATTGCAATACAACCGGATAAGAAGTGGATTGAATATTGATAACATATTCACCGACCTTTCCGGCTTCACTGGAATATGTTTCGACTGTTCGATTCGAAGCAAAACGCGCATCGAATGCACCAACCGGTGGAACCGGAGGAAGCTCGAATACTTCGACGGGTACTTTCAGAGAATTTCCATCTGCGAGATACATTGCTTGCTGACCACCGCTGTTATCACGAACAGTGATTTTGCTAAAACCATTAAGTTGTCCGATTCCTGCGTTTGATTTAGGTAACGCTGCAGAACCAGAATTTAACACCAAGTCACAACTGCCTGCCGATTTAACCCAGTATGCTCTTCCGGGCTCTAAAAATGTAACCGGAACATAACCGCTGCTAAATCCATAAAATTGACTTAATATACATGCATCCATACCAGGTGCAGTAACCGCACCAGACACAGAACCTACTAAATTCCAATCTTGAGATAATGAAATTGTTTGAGATTCCAGTATTACACCGGGGATAGCTACAGATTGAGCACCATTAAACTTCAGCCAATAACCATCTCCATTCACCAAAGGATCTGTTGCTAAATAACCGCCTTCAAATCTAAAAGCATCTGACGTAGCAGTTGGGAATAATGTAGATTTAACAAAACTTGATGGAACAACCGGTACTGAAACCATATTCCATCCGTTTGCAACTGAAAAACCACTACCTTGTAGCAAGGTAATACATCTACCATTTATTGGAGTAGTTTCGGTAGGTGTGTTATTAACATTAACATAGATCCAAGGAGATTTATCACCTAACGCGGCAATTGTATCAACTTGAACACCTATTCTGCATAAGGTATCGGAACCACCGGTACCAACATTATCATATTCAAATGAAATATTTCCACTTGACTTATCAAGCACAATTCGGAAAATCATTTCATCAGGATAATGGTCACCATTTTGGTCAAATATCGCCAAAGAATCCCACTGTACGACGAACTTCGTGCCTAAATCTTCATACAAAATTCTACCGTACTGTGAACCTGCGGTCGTATCACCGTAAATCAAGTCAGCCCAGTAACCTGAAATAAAATTATAAGGCTTTCGTCCTAACACTGCTGTATCACGAGGATCAGAGTGCTTTCTTACAGAACCGGGGAAATCAAAAGATGAATAAAAACCCGTGCTACTTACATCAAGCGTTTCAGTAGCGGCGGTACTCAATGCAATAGCGCCATTGACACTCACCCATGCATAATTTAATTGTTGACCAAACAAATTAAACGGTGTTCCAAGAGCAAACGGACCCGCGGAACCATCATCTTTTACATTTGTGTCTTCATCATTATTCGGATGTTTAAATAATGCTGAAGGAGGAATTTCAGTTCCTGTATTTTTAATATCATTAGTTGAACAACCGCTCGATACAACCGTAGTGAAATATTCGTTCTTCAGACCTACTACACGGTATGAACCCTGCGGGAAATTAGACATCAATCCCTTTGTGTCAGTTGCAATAATAGAATAACTAACAGTTTTCCATGCCTCTTGACCGGGAATTTCGCCTACAAAAGTATTTCCACCTAAGTTATCCATGGTAACCGTTTCAACAAACACACCATTGACACTGTACGAAATAACAGCGCTTGCAATACCTGCTTCATCAGGATTTGACGGATCGCAATCTTGCAATTCTGCAATAACCGTTCGCGGTTCTGTTGACAATGTAGTTCTCAATGTGTTTGATGATAATAGCTGTGGTGGTGTATTATCTAATGTAGAAATTGAATACCAAAAATTATATCCATAGACAAGCAATGTATCATCCGAGCTTGCATTACCACGAGCAACCCATCCACGCTTTACCTGGTTTGTCGGAATACCGGCGCAAACCGGGCTAGGACCGGAATCATGTTCGTAAAATTTCCAATTACGTGACGGATAATATTCTCGATACTCCGGCAGACGACTGTCAAAATCTGCCGCTAAAAATTCTGTACGCCCGTCGTCAACATGTTGTGGGGGACCATTTACTCTCATTGAAAGAAAGAACAGATCTCCTTTTTCAACATCAACCGGTGTTGGTAGATCAGACATAGCAAGATAATTAGTTACCCCGGGGTGATGAATAACCGGGAAACCTCCTAAACCCCATAACTCTTCTGCGAAAGGTGGAAATGATGGGGTAGTACCTGCAATTGTTGAAACCCATGCTGTGTCTGTTGCATCTTCCGGAAATGCGGCAACACCCTGATCTAGGTCTGCCGTATTTCTCCAGTAACCCCAGTTTTGGCATGGTGGATTGTATGGACCCGGTCGAACACCAGGACCAGCATTTGGTCCAATATTTGAACGATGAATTCGAACATAGAGAGTCGAATCAAGCGCCCCTACCTCTGAACCCGTAAATGTTGCCCAGAAAATAGTATCAATACGTCCATTGAAACGAACTTGAAACCACTCACCCATAACGTCTTTGTGACGAGCTCCGAAGTTGTTGTTTCCCGGGAATGCCGTTGGTGTAAACCCATCAAGGACCGAATTCGAACATTCAGCATTCCGCGCACGTTCTGCTTCACGCTGACGCGCATCCATGACCATCCGCGCGCTTTGGTCTTTATCTAGTGGAATTACTTCCTGATACGGCGAGACCAGATAACGTTTCTTTTGTGCAAACGTTAAGCAACTTGCCGCAATCAGAAAGAGAATAATGTAACGTAGTCTCATATAAAATAATCTCCTGATTAATTGTGGTTAGGGAAGATAGTTAATTTCATGATTTAAAATTAGAATACTAATACCGATTACACTCTTGTAATTATTCAGACTAATGTCAAACGTAATTTGAGATTTTTGTTCTTGGTGGAATATAGTAGACTTGAGTGAATATAATCGTTTTCTAAAAATTTGTCAAGCATTTTTGAGTTTTTTTTTTACAATTTTCACATAATCAATAATATTGCGAAAACATCTCATATTGTCAGTTTTTTGGGTACAAAAGAAATATTTTTTGAACACTTTTTTTCATTTTTTGTCAAAAAAATATTTTTGTACAAATAAAAAATTACTTTTTGCTCAGCGTTAGAGTGATTGAATGATTGGCTGAAAAAAAATCTAATGAACGATACGCATAATCAAATTGAAACTCAATGTCTTCTATCACAGATTTTGTACCAAGACCTAACGTGGGACCAAAAATATATTTTTGATTGTCTTCAACTACAGAGTAAACATATCCACCGCGAATATAAAAACTACGGTTCACTTCTACTTCAATTCCGGTGCGATACTCGTCTGCTGAATAATTGTTATTCTGAAACATCACAGTCCACGTCGATGATAATTCTTCTGTTAATTGATTCCGATACCCTAAACCAATTTCTATTGTTGAAGGTAAGTCATCTGCAGAGGATGGAATTTTTGTTAATGACGACGGACGTAACATGTCGTCTAATTCACCGGAGTACAATAAACCATCTCCATCATACTGAAGCTTCGGTCCAATATTTTTTATCGCAACCCCCATACATAATCCCTTTACTCCGCCAAGCGCTTCGTATTGTAATCCTGCCGTAAACGCCAACCCTGTAGCGGATACTTGTTCCATTTTTTCAATAATATAATTTGCAGAAACTCCGAATGAAATTTTATCAGTAATCATTCTCGAATACGCACCCGATAAAACAGTAAACGTCGGAGAGGCAGTTTCTCCTGTGCCATCAGGTTGGTCTGCAGTCGTGACAGGAATATCACCAACAGATAATATCTTCGCGCCCAACCCCAGCGTACCCATATTTTCTATGTGTATCATTCCTGCAAAATATTCTACTCCGATGTCAGCAAAATACCCCATGTGAGAAAACAGTAACTCGTGTTGTTTTTCAGTGCGTGCTAATCCGGCAGGATTCCAATACAACGCATTGGCTCCTGTAACAAATGCAATATCAGAACTCCCGTTCCCAATAGATGAAGAACCAACAGGAATTAATAGTTCGGAGGCCGCCGCCCCGCCGGCTTTGTCCGTCCGTCCGGCAAAAATTTCACCGCAGAAAATTAATACCAGCAGAAAAAACGGAACAGTATTTTTTATTATTTTCAACATCACTTGATTACGTCGTTGATACAATTTGAACAATCCCATGCTACCTTCCCTGTTTAAATCGTTGTTCTTGTACTATCATAAGTTTCAACGTCTTCGTCCCCAGATCAATCATATTTCGATCTTTCAATTCAAGATGTGCAACATATAAACCGCTTGCTACAGGTAAAGAATTTTCGTTATTGAGGTCCCAAGTGAAAAACTGTGTCTCATCGTTCTTCGTAATAGTTCTCACTAACACTCCGCCTAAATTGAACAATCTTATCGTAGCGTGATAGGGTAAATGATTAAACGTAACAAATCTTTCATATTTACCTGTTTCCGCTCTGTTTACTGCATAATATGGATTCGGGAATACATTTATTTTTGAAATTTCATTTTGCAATGCAGCATTATCATCATATTGAATTCCTGAGGGAAGAACTAACTTTTCATCTCCATCAAAAATATCTTTGTAACGTTTAAAACGAATTACAGTATTTGCCGGAACTGCTATCCCGTCTTCATCAACATCAGCAAAATATAATCTATATAAACCTGTTGGTTTCTGCTTCGTGTAAGAATTTACCCAAAGGTATGCCTGAACAATCGGAATTGTGGGATGACTCAAATCATCAATGTATGTTCCGCCATAATATTTTGGAGGAAAACCGGTTTGAAGGCTATCAACAATTACTGTTATCGGATAAAATGTTTGCAATGGTTTTCCATTATACATCCTGTCCAATAACGTAGTTGCTCTCCACATACTATCATTCCCTTGTTGAGTGATTACTGAATAAACTTGTCTTCCTATCGGGTTAGCAGGATCACGTTCCATTTGCCATACCGTGTAAGGAACCCGAACCCACCTTGAGACACCCGCAGAAGCACGTCTCAACAATGCCCAACTTGAATCACCTAAAAATCGAAATTCGATATCTCTGTCGCTTGCTGTTCCCCCGTTAATAGAATCTAACTGCGATGCACCTCCTGCAACGACCATATAATTCCCTTGAGGATTCGGTTGATTGAATACAAAATCATTCGTTGATATTCCATTCGAGAATGTTTGGTAAACTCCTTTTACACCAAAAAGCGGCATGCGCACCTGTATCGCCAAACCTTCACTTATTACCCGATACGGAGAATTATTAATTCCCTTCTGTTGAACCAACATATCCCCTGTACGCATATTGACTAAGTCCCATGTTGGGAGAAAATAAAAATCCGGATAGTGAAATAGTATTTTCAAACTATCACCTTTTGCTTTGGATGGGTCGAAGTACGTAACAGTTACCGGTGCATCATTGTATCCCTTTTTGTTCACCACCGATGTAACCGTATCTCCAATATCATATGGATACACCACACCGGGATTGGGCGAATGAGGAACAGCTGTCAGAATTTTGATGGGCGATTCAATACGAGGACTTCCAGCCAGAGGGTTAGGATTAAGCATTACCGCAGTAACAGCGTAATAATATTTCTGCCCATTCACTAACGGCTTATTCCTGATGATATCGTTCGTTAAGTGAAGATAACGAGGAGAAGATGGGTCAAAAGCAGGAAATAATTTATAATCACTATCGAGTGTGGGACTTTTGAACTGGTAAATTTTATATCCTTCAAATTGATAGCCATATGAATTGTAACGTTCAATTTTCCCCATTTGAGTTGTGTCAGACTCCCAATCAAGAATAAATTTATTATTCAACTCGACGATTCTGAGTGTTGGAATCGGAACTGACTGCTCAAAGATAAAATCTCTATTAAATAAATCCTGAACTGTATTATCCGTTGATTCAAGATTATTGAGCGCTTCAACCCTATCGTCGCCTTGTGCGGCTATCAACGCAACAACAACCGATTGAGTATCACCTAACTCCATTTGAAACGGTCCCGAAGAAAGCAGTATTCGTCTATCCCCCGGAGGATTTGTTCTACCATCAACCCAACCTTGAAATGTCCTCGGGTCTCCGGAGTAAGGATACGTCGTACATCTATTAGTAAAAGGGTCTCTGAAACATTCCGGTGGATTGGCTAAACGCGATTGAAATCCTCGCATCAAATTCCACCATTGAAGTGTGCCGTTATAATTATTTTGTGATGGTTGGTCTCTATGAACACTGTCAACTAATGCGGCGAACGAAGTCATAGAGAGATTTTCATACCCGGGGATGATTGAAAAATTCCAGTGTGCCGAACCTCCGGGCTTTGGAACTCTCGGTCCCTGCAATAAATCATAACCGATAACGGGAGGTTTTAATCCGTACTTGTTATACTCATAATCAAGTTCGGAAGAGTTGTAAGTAAAGCCAAGATTATTGTTAATCAAACAACCGGAATAATCGTCCTTCACTTCTCCGACATCTGTGTCTGCCCACTTTGCAATATACATTGAATCAATTCTTGAAGAGGGCGGTGTCGTTGGCATCCCTTTGTAAATAATTTTATGCTGTTGAAAAATTACATTCCCAAGTTCCCCTTCTGCTTTATATGCCCAACATGTAATTTGATGTTCAATCCCTATAGGCGATGAACCTGCTAAATTTCTCGTCGTCGTTTGGTTTAAATCGTTACACACAAGCCAAATCACCTGGTCTGCGTTTAACAACCCCGGTTCATCGTCAGTCGAATCGGCAAAGCTACCTGTATCCGGCTGATAGCCGGGCATCCCGTTTCGTTCGTAGTATGGCGCACCTTTTTGCCAGGGCCAGCTATACCAATCTACCGCATATCGCCGTCGTAATTCCTGTAATTCGTTTTCAGTCACATCATAAATGGAAATACCGAATGTTTCTGCCGCATCTTGTCTCAAATCTCCTGTTTTCCAATCGGGACGAATTCGGAAAACCCGAACGGCATTTGCAAATCTATTCTCCGGTAGATGAGAAGAAGTAATTCTTCCGGGAATGGTTCCTGCAACGCGCGCCTGTCCCCCCACCCGGATTTCCGGTGTGATTCCGTCACGGACAATACCACCCCACAACAGTCCTCCATCATACACTAATGTTGATGTTCCTCGCGGAAATGTTACACCGGCTGATTGTCGTACTGAATTTTTTTCTAATAATCCATTATCATTCACCCACATAGAAACATTGTTGATGTTCAGGAGAGCGCTTGTTGCAGTATCTTGCAAAACGGGAAATTGACTTTCTCCTTTTATATAAGTTTGCGCTGATACTGAAACAGCCAAAGAGAAAATCAATAACAAAGAAACAACGATATGTTTGAACACATTCTTCGGGGAGATAATGCTCAAATGAAAAATATGAAATCGCACTATGAAAATGTTACTCGTGAGTGAAGATAAAACATCAACTTCCCGGGATTCGGGAAGCGGGGTAAAATGTAAGAAAAAGATAAGGAGAGTACAACAATAGCTTCCGAACCTGATTGCTGTTTGAACAAAAAAAATGGCGGTGATTTCTCACCGCCACTTGAATACGAATTTGCCGGAAGTTTCTTTACTTCACGAACATCATCTTGCGAACCTGATTGAATGTTTCTTTGCTATCGTTCACGTTTGTCGCATCGAGACGATAGAAATAAACACCCGAGCCGGCTTGAACTTCAGCGCTGTTCTTCGGACTCCATGAGTAATTATAGAACCCTGCTGATTGTACTCCTTCAAACACCGTCGAGATTTCCTGACCCAGTAAATTGTAAACACTGAGTTTCACATAGGAATCTTTCGGCAATGAATATTTCATTGTCGTTGCAGGATTGAATGGATTAGGATAGTTCTGTTCTAATGCATAAACCTGTGGTAATTCAACTGCCGATGTTGTTACACGAATGACCAAGTTTTCACTCGGCGCTTCAACTTTCGCAGAACCCATACCAAGCATGAGATTGCCACTCTTTCCACTCGTTTTATCAATTAATTCATACCGGACACCCGATGAACTCTTCATGTTCCAACTGATTGTTACAGGATAGTTACCGGATTGAATATGTAACGGATATTCAACAGCGCTGTTAAGCGATGATGAATGTGTTTCAACCATTCTGTTCGAACCGAAACGAGCATCGAATGAACCGGTCGGCGGAACCGGCGGCATATCATACATCTCGACCGAACCTGCAAAATCTTTCGTCGAACCGACGAAGAGCGATTGCTCGCCATTTCGTGAATCACGAATCTTTAACAAGTTGAGCGCCGCAAGCGGGTCTGCTTTTGCACTTGATTTTGCTGATGCAAGCGTTGAACTGATTAAAATACTGCCGGATTGTTTTGCTTTGAACCAGTAACCTTTTCCCGGATTAATATCGGTTGCTGTGAAATAACCGTTGTTATATCCAAAGAATTGTGAACCAACAACAGAAGCCGAATCGGGTAGGTATCCAAGGTTTGCAACCGGTACCGGTGTTGAAATTGAACCGACCATATTCCACAAAGCATTCACCGGAATAGTGGCGGCAGTAATGTCTGAAAGTTTCGGCACATACAACGTTTGAGCGCCGTTAAACTTCAACCAGTAGCCAACTCCGTTATCGAGCGAATCATCCTGCGCATACCCTGCCTGGTATCTGAACGCAGGAGAAGTTGCACCGGGATAAACTGCTGATTTTTCATTGTCGGAAACATTGACAGGAACGGACAACATATTCCAACCATCAGATGCTGCAATAGCCGACGATGATGGAAGGAATTTATAGGAGTGATTATTTCTCGGAACCAACTCTGACGGAAATCCTTCTTTAACGACAAAACTCCATTTTGAAATCGTATCTGACTGGATTCCAATGAGTCCATCATTTTCTAATCCGCCAACGCCAACATCCAAATAATTGAATGTCACCGTGTTATCAGCGTTATCCATAATCAATTGGAAACGGATAGTCGAATCTGCTTCTGTATTTAAATTACCAAGCGAATCCCACTCTACAATAAACTTCGAACCGATTGTTTGATAATAAATGTAACCATGCGCTTCCTCGTAATCCGGAATAATGACAGGGTTTACAATCATGTCGTTGTAATAAACGCAAACAAGATTATCGGGAATTTCATTTGCAGTTGATTGAGGAACAAGCGGGGGCTTTCCGGGGAACACCCAACTCGCGGCGTAACTTCCGCCAGCGCCTTGTACATGTTGCGTATCAGTAGCGGTACGTGAAAACGCTGCACCACCGTTGACACCAATCCACGCATAACGAATTGTATCACCATGAAGGATAAAGTCCGCACCCATATCAATTGGTCCGGCAGTACCGTCGTCAGTTGCCGCACCAGAAGTTGATTGAGTAAAATAATCACCATCGGAAATTTGTGTTCCGGTCGCTCTTATTTCCTGGTAGTTGAACGTTGCATTTGTATCAACGATATAATGCTCGTCTGCCAACTTAATAATTTTGTATTGATTTGTTGCAGTCACTGTTGTATCACCCGTGACGTCAACTGCAGTCATATAGTAATTCAAAAAACCGCCCGAATTTACACCGGGTAAGGTCGCTTGATACATATCGCCGCCTAATGAACTCATACTAATAGTTGTCGGTGCGTCGTAGTTTGCCCAGTAGGTCATTGTAATTGATGCAATACCTGTTTGAGTCGGATTTCCGGGATTACAATCTTGTAAACTTGCAGTAATCGTTCGTGAAGATGTCGAGAGAGTATGGGATAATTTTGAATAATCAAGAAATTCCGGGGCGATATTTCCATTCACCGTCATGACAAATGACCATACCCACGTAGCTTCTGCACGAGCATGCCAGCCAGAACTGCCTGCTGCCGGATGATTATAAAACTTCCAGTTACGATTGGGCGTTGGTAATCCCGTACGAGTCATACACCATGTTGCCGGGAAATCATTATCAGAGGAAATGTGTGTTCCTAAATGCTCAATGGTGACAAAGATTGGGTCGCCTTTTGCAACAACCGGTCGGAAGAATAAATCATCCATAGCAACGACATTTTTTACACCATCGTTGCTACCGCTCTTTGCTTTCACCGGATAGCCACCGAATCCCCATAATTCATCGCCTAACGGGTCGAATGAATTTACTGGATCAGGTTCACCAGTTCCGCCGCTTCCATCCGGTTGACGATTAGTCGGTTTCCATGCAGTGTCGGAAAGCGATGCACGAGCTTTGAACGGTGTGATATCCAAAGCCTCTTCCAGCGCTTGATTGGCGAGATAATATCCCCAACCATGACGAGGCGGATTATACGGTCCGTATCCCGGTCCGCTTCCGGGGAAAATATTCGATTTCCACATAGCGACTTTTACACTTGAGTCTTGCAGATTATTTTGGTCTGCCAAGTAAAAATAGAATGAATCAATCGTGCCGGACGATGGGGCAAGAAACCACTGTCCCCAAACATCGCGATGGTATCCGACAAAATTATTATTACAGGGATACTCTGCTTTTTTATATCCGAACACGGTTTCTCCCGTACATGCGGCATTGGTTTTTCGTGCTTCATGGTCTATCATAGCACTTTCCACTTGCTGCCCTTGCTTAATCGGAATTACATCACCGCTGGATGTAACAACAATTTTTTTCTGTGCAACAAGTAATGAAGACATCAGCAACAACGCTAATACTGTTGTAACGAATCTCATAAAGGTCTTCCTTTCTAACAAAAAATAATGGATTAAATGAATTGAATTATGTAATTACAGTGTAAGTTGAATTCGGTTAAAAGCCTAAAATAATTCCAAAAACATGGTTCCCGCCAAAATATTCTGCTGTTCGAAATGCATAATCAATAGATAAATCAACGTCGCCTAGATTTTGATGGAAACCGATACCGTATGTACCGCCAAAGATACTTTCCAGTTCGGTTGTCTTTGCTGTCTGGACATACCCTCCCCGCAAGAAGAGTAAATCTGAGTATGAATATTCCAGACCGAATTTATATTCATCATCAGAGAAATTATTATTCTGAAATAAACCGGAAATATTTAATGCGTTTACTTCATCAAATGATTTTATATAACCAAAACCGATTTCCATAACTGACGGAAGTTCGGCAGATGCGGCTCGAAGTTGTACCAACGAACCATAACTTAAATCTTCTAATGAACCTTCACGAAGCAATCCTGTTCCTTCGTATTGCATCTGAGGTCCGATGTTTTTCACTACAACTCCGAGATTCAATCCGGGAACTCCGCCTACTCCAGAGTATTGAACCCCGACATTGAAAGCAATACCCGCGGCGCTTGCACGTTCAATTTTTTCCGTAATGTGACTCAACGTTAAACCAACTGACACCCTGTCTGCAAGTTGCTTCGCATACGTCACACCCAAAGTAAAAAAGGTCGGTGAAGTTATTGCGCCTGTACCATCGGGCTGGTCTTCCGTGGTGATTGCGATATCTCCGAATGAAAGTGATTTGACACTGAGCCCTAATGTCCCGAGCCCTTCAAATTGACTGCTGATGGCCACATACTCAACGCCGATATCGGCAAGGTAGTTAACATGTGAAAATGTTGCATTCGATTCATGGTTTGATTTTGCGACACCGGCAGGATTCCAAAAGAGCGCTTCAATACCGTTGACCGTCGCAATTGATGTTCCACCCAAAGCAATCATTCGTGGACCGACAGGAATTAATAATTGCGGTGCGGCGGCGGTTCCGGATTTATCTGCTCTGCCTGCAAAACTCCGTTCACCCGAAAGTAGCAGAGCAATGCAAAATAGAAGTAACAAAGTCGTCGTACGTGTATTCATTGTGTGTTCCTTACGCTTGTTCATGATACCAATTAAAAATTATCCAGATATTGTTGTTCCTGGATTATCATGATTTTTAGTGTCTTCGTTCCCAAATCAACTCCGTTCGCATCTTTCAATTCAAGATATGCGAGATAGATTCCGCTTGCAACAGGTAACTGGTTTTCATTTTGTAAATCCCATGTGAGGAATTGACTTGGGGCAGATGCTTCATAATTTTTCTCTAACGTTCGGACGAGATGTCCTGCCAAATTGAAGATTCTGATTTTCGCATTCGCCGGTAAATGATTGAATTTGACAAACGGCGCCTGACGTGACCCCATCTGTGTATTCACTCCGTAGTATGGATTCGGGAAGACATTTATCTTTGCTATTTCTGTTTTAGCGGCTTCGGCATTATCATAAACGGTTGGTGTTGTGGTGAATTCTTTTTCATCACCATCCACAATGGCTTTATATTTCTCGAAACGAATAAACGTTCCTGCTGGCGGCAGTTTTCCATCATCGTCTAAATCAGCCAAGTACGCTCTCGCTATAGCCCAAACCGGATCTTTAGGTATAGAAATATTTGTAAGAATAACACCTTTAATCAGGTTAGCAAATGGTTTACTGAGAATATCATCGTAATACCTACCGCCATAAAAAGTAGAACCGACTTTGTAGCTATCTGCATAGACTGCTACAGGATAAAAAGTTTTCAACGCTTTATTGTTGTAGGAACGTGAGAGCAACTTTGTTGCTCGCCATATTGAATCTTTTTCAGGCGGGATTATTACCGTGTACAACTGACGGTCTGGAATAGTCGAACCATTCCCCAGTTGCCACATTTGATATGGCACTCTCAGCCAGAAAGAAGATGCGCCTATCGACATAATCGCCCAACTCGAATCGCCGAATCGCCATTCTATATCTCTGTCACTTCGATTTCCACCAGCCATCGTATCTAATGTAGAAGTACCCCTGTCATTAACAATATGACTGATAACAAAGAACTCATTCTTAGGATCCGGAGTAACAAATACAGGTTCTCTCATTGTTTGATTATCTGATTTGACAAGATATACCCCCTTAATTCCCACTTTCGGAATATTGACAGTAACTGTAAACCCTCTCGTGACCGACCTGTACGAAGAAGTACCTGATGAAAATGAAACACCTTTTATCAGCGTATCATGTTCTGTCTGGTCAACAAAATCCCATGTTTCGTTTTCAGCAGAATGAAACAAGACTTTGTAAGTATGTCCGTCCGCTTTCGTCGGGTCGTTGTAACTAACCAATACCGTTGCATCATTTTTTCCAACAACATTTGCCGCGATAGATTGTGGTTCGCTTAATTCATAAGGATAGACTGTTCCCGGATTCGGACTGTGAGGTATCGCTGTTTTAACAATCGGCGCTGATTCCAAACGGCTCTTGACCGATGGGTCAGGATTAAAGACAATGGTTTGAATTCCAAAATAATAGGGTTGCCCGTTTACTAACGGACGATTTTTGAATTTATCAATTTCTATAACGCGCGAACGAGGACCGGTAATATCAAACGGCGCAAGTTGTCGCGCAATATCTGTCGTCGCTCTTGAGTTGGGAAATTGCCACAGTGTATAACCTTCGAAACGATATCCTTTCGAATTATATGATTCACACTCCCTGATTTTTGCTGTGTCAGATTCCCATTCGAGAATAATTTTGTTCTCTAATTCTACAATATTGAGATTTGGCGCCGGGACGTTCTTGGGCAAATCAAAATTAAAGTTGAATGCATTTTGTGCTTCGTCATCAATCTTCTTGAGAAGATTATATCCTTCCATATAATCTTTATCCCGGCCTGCTATGGCGCCCATTAAACCGACCACAACTTCCTGAGTATCACCCAGCGCCATTGTTATCGGACCGGAAGAAAGAACTATTCTTCGGTCACTGGGAGAATCTCTTCTTCCGTCAATCCACCCTCGCAATGTTGTCGGGTCTCCGTCGAGTTCAAATTTTGTAGCAATTCCCGTCGCAGGGTCAATGAATGGCTCTGCCGGTGTTATTGGTCGCGGACGGTATCCCCGTATCAGGTTCCACCACTGAAGTGTGCCTGAATACTGTGCTAATGTCGGGTCACTATCAAAACCTCCGGCGGCAAAGTAAGCAAACGTGGTCATTTCTTTGTTTTCATAACCGGTGATGGTTTGTAAGTCCCATCTCGCCGTTGCGCCATCTTTCTTCACACGCGGTCCTTGAAAGAAATCATATCCGACAAAAGGAGGATTGAGATTGTACTTTTTGTACTCTGCATCTTCCGGCTGTGAGTTATAGACAAATCCTAAACTCTTATCTTTCACACATCCGGCGTAGTCGTCGCCATAATTTCCCAAATCCGGGTCAACCCATTTTGCAATATACATTGAGTCAATCCTCGCATCAGGCGGAGTTGTTGATGTTCCTTTATAGATAATTCGATAACGTTGGAAGATAACGTTTCCAAGTTCATCAGTTCGTGCATACGCCCAACATGTTACCTGCATTTCGATTCCGATTGGAGGAGAACCATACAACCCGCTTGTTGCCGTTGCTTTGAGGTCATTGGCAACATACCAAAGTACCTGGTCAGCGCCACCAAGCCCCGGCTCATCTAATGCCGGGTCGTAATTGCCGGTCGGGTCGGGGTCATAAATTCCGTTATTGTTTCTGTCGTAATACGGAGCGCCTTTTTGCCAGGGCCACTCAATCCAATCTTTCTTGTATTGCGCACGAACGGCATCAATCTGACCTTGAGAAACCGTCGCAAGAGCAACATCGTTTATCTCCGCGGCATCGCGTGCAAGGTCGGCTGTTTTCCAATCGCGGCGAATACGATACATGCGCACACTCGGAGCGCTCGGACTTTCTGCTACTCCTTTGCTCGTAATTCTGCCGGGAACGGTTCCGTAATTATATGTCTGTCCTCCAACGCGGAGGTCCGGCGAACTGCCATCTTTGACATACCCTGCCCAGACCAATCCGCCAGCATACACACACGCCGCAGTTCCACGGGGAAATGTTACACCGGAATTATCATCCATTGGTCGGCGTTCCATTCTCCCGTCATCACCTGCCCACATTAACAAATTATTAATGTTCATCACGGTGGTTCTCGGAACCCCGGTAACTTCGGTTACTTCACGTTCACTTTTATTCTTCTGAGATTTTTGCCCTTCCGCAGAGAACAGAATTCCGGCGAACAGAAAAACGGAAGTCGCTGTGAAAAGATAGTAGAGTATTGCTTTCTTCATCATAAAAATTCCTTTGAACTTAATATTCGAGACGAACGCCGAGCCGAATTTGACGCGGAGGACCGAACAAATCTCCTCCTTGAGTTAGTGCATAGTGCTGTCTGTTACCGATATTGATGGCACGATACATATCAACGAATTGTTGCCCGCGAGTTCGTATTGCCGTTCCACTTAAATCCGGATTGCTCAGATACCCATCATCATACGCATTCCCTGTTCTCGAATAGACGTTTACTACATTTTGTGTATTGAGTAAATTCTGGACATAAACATAAATGTTCATGTCAATCGGACCGAAGTCAATAGATTTATCAACTCGCAAATCGAAGTTGAAAAACCACGGCGTTGTGGATGCACCAATAGGTTCAATCGGTGTTCTGTTTCTCGGGTCATCATCAGCAAGAATGGCTCCTTGCGATGCCGGTCTCTGACCTCCTTCACCTTTCGCACGTGTAAAACTGTGCCCGCTGTTGAACGTCAATAACAGATTCGCTCCTAACCGGGAAAGAATCGGACCACCATCATTTTCTCCGAAACGATAATCAAAGTTCATCGTTCCGCGATGCGCCTGATTAAAATCGAGCGGAGAAATTACAGTTGGACGAATCGTTCCTGTTTCCGTCGCTCCTACTGCGGAATACGGATTGGAACCAGTTCCCTGAGCATCGGACATTGTGTAATTAATTTGTGCCTGAATACGATTAGTCCGTCTCAACGTCATTTTAAATTCCAAACCTTTTGTTGTTGCGTAATCACCGTTTTGAAGTGTGTTATAGCCAACGATACTTGCATTAGGTTCAGCCACGATTTTGGTAATTTGAATCTGCCCTTGAATGTCTTTGTAAAATCCGGTAATATCGAACACGGCATAGTCGGAGATTTGTTGAGTAAATCCTACCTCATACTGCGTTGTGCGTTCCGGATCTAAACCATACCCGATTGGTGTCGGAACAAAATAAGAACCACCGAACATCACCGCAGAAATTCCTCGTCCTGCATAGAGTGTGCTTAATTGAGGAGCCTGCAAAAATTTTCCGTACTGGAGATGAAATGTTGTTCTGTCGGAAACCGGGAAAGAAAGACCCAGACGCGGGCTCACCTGCTTGAACGCCGGCTTCTTCTCCATTCCATCGGGGATAATCTGGTCATTCAATTGACTGATGAGTGGATTTCCAGCCCCATAGTGTCTTCCGGCTTCACCGTACTTCCCTTCATAATCAATGAAATCTCTGAATTGCTTGTCATCACTATCAATAATATCCAATCGGAAACCCGCCTTCACGACAAGGTCGGATAATTCCAATTTATCCTGAAAATATAACGCTGCAAACTCCGGATGTTTCGGTCCATCGAAACCATCGTCAATTTCATTTCCATAAACATCATACCCGTACGCGCTAATGTAATCGCCTGCTTTTTGAAAAAGAACATCACGCTCGTAACTGCCGGTGAGCGGATCGTAGGCGCTGGGACTTCTGTACAAATCTGGGAAGTTGATAATGTCTGTCAACAAATTTTCTCTACCGGGGCGACGCCCGACATAGTACCCGCGAACAGTATAATATTGGTAGGAACCGCCAATCTTAAATTCGTGCGATGAAACCTGGGAAGTTAAATCGAATGTTCCGCCGAGATAATTTTGCTTTGCTTTTGAGTACATCGCAACAGATTTTCCAAGATGGTCGAACTGGAAATCATTCAACGAATAATCTTCAAGTTGTTCCGCTAAATTGGAATTTGCATGATACCCTAACGCGGCTAACGCTACGCTATCTTTATATTTCAGATAATTATCTTCAAACAACGGGTCATATGTCTTTGCCCGTTGGTCGAAATAATTCAGATTCGCTTCATAAAACGTCGTTGTACTGAGGAAATGTGTAAACTTGACATTAAATAATCCGTCACCGATTTCACGACTCGGAATTCTCGCGCCGTTAAATAAATGTGTAATCGGAGAATCATGAATATCGGACCGTTGGTCAAACACATTGTCGAGTTGCCACGTGTAGGTTGTCCCGATACGAAGCAGATACGGATTGTAATCAAACGTCAGTGTTCCGTTTAAAGAATATTTATTCTTCATCGTTCCGGGAATATTTCCGGGACCTAATTCCAGAACTTTTACGGTATCCGGGTTTGCGACCGGACTATTTTCATCAATGAGATTTTCAAAGCGGAATGGCTCGATGAATCGTACATACGTATCCCGTTGAAACTGGTTCTGCCCTGCGATGAAAAGTTTTATTTTATCCGTAACGATGGGACCACTCAATGTCATCACATAGTCACTATAGCCGTATGAGTATGTTCCTAAAAATTTCTTGTTGGGTGTATGTTCAAAAAATCCTTCGCCCAGATTGAAATTATCAGTCTCCATCTGAAGTGTCGTTTTGAAATTACTTGTCCCTGAGCGGAGTTGCTGTCGGATGATTCCGGCATTCGAGCCGCCATATTCTGCCGTATAACCGCCTGCATGAACCTGGAATTCTTCCAATGCTTCGGGAATAATATTGGTGACATTCTCACCCGTTAGAATATTTCTTGTCGAAACGCCTTCAACATAATAACCAACCTCATCGGCGCGACCGCC
Source organism: Ignavibacteriota bacterium (assembly GCA_016212665.1). Lineage (NCBI taxonomy): Bacteria > Pseudomonadati > Ignavibacteriota > Ignavibacteriota bacterium. Next base: position 12,810 of record JACREZ010000031.1, on the reverse strand, counting down.
GCGGATATACAGTCGTTGGTTTCCTCTCTCTTCCTGCATAACGATACCCGGTTGTAATGCTACTGCACTGACAACACCGCGCACCGGTAAATTTTCCAATTCTTCTTTTGTCGCAATCCGGACGATATTCGTCGCGCTTTTATTAAACATAGGACGTTCTGCGACAATTTCCATCGGCTTTAATTCAACACTGGAAGATGTGAGAACGAAATTGATTTCCGTTGTTAAATCGGAACTCACGCGGATGCCGCTTTTTATTACTTCCTGGTAGCCAATATAACTTGCCTTCAGGCTGTATTCCCCGGAAGGAACGCTTAAAATAATAAACTGTCCATTGATGTCTGTAGAACTTCCGAAACTCGTTCCGACAATTTGAACGGTTGCACCAATCAAGGCTTCTTTTGTTTGATTGTCCGTTACCTTCCCGACAATTTTTCCGTTACCGGCAAATGAGGAAAGTGAAACAACGAGAATGAAAAAGAGGGAGTACCAAATTCGATTCATGATTTAATTCCTGATAATTGTACTTTACGTTGCGAGGTATTAATCATCATTATATTTTTTTAACCGGTATGTTGAGCCGCTATCAACGATTGCAAACGTCAACCGATTACCTCCATACAATGTCAACTGGGAAACCGAGTCACCGATGGATGAAGGAGAACCTTTTGGTGAAGCAAAAAAGCTATACGTTCCTTGTCGTAGTTTTACGTACGTGCTGAAATCATTGGTTGCTAAACTATCAACCGACTTTATCACGAGCAGAGAATCGTTAGCAGGTATTCCTTTTATCGTAAGACTTTTTGCAACAGGTCCTTTAGAAACATTGACGAATCGTATTCCAATCGAATCACTCGGCGCCGGGGTAAACAACCTCCGTTCAGATCCAAAAGCATAATTGACAACTCCATATCGAACCTCTCCATTAGCATCTGTAAATAACGGCGCCGCATTTCGGAGGAAAAAGATTGTCGCCTTATGAAATGAAGAGTGTTCTTTGGAAGGCGTGGTTGAATCAGCGACAACCAAATCAATATCATGGGGAATGATGGGATACTTATTCGTCGTTTTCTTCGTTACCGTTTCTTCAAATGTAAACTTTCCTCTCCCTAACGTGTCACGTTTTACGGCATGGGTTGTATCAATGACAATATATTCAAGCGTATCGAGACGAATGCCGCTTGTTACTAATTGAATTTTTCTATCGCCGGAGGGAATTTCCCGGTAAGGTGTAGATTCACCAAACTGAAGCGTTGCGTATGCGGCTCCGTCAATGAACATTTGCAACGTTGAATCATACTTAACAGCATAGCGCATATAGTACGATTTTGTCGTTTTTATTTTATTGGTATCGGCTAATGTAATAGAATAGGTATTAACCGTCGTATCAAACCGAACAAGCGTATCGCGCCTGATGTTCAGGTGAACGGCGATACTATCAAAATCAACAAACGTTGTATCGCAGGTATGAGTAGAAGAGTGACACGTGATTTGTTCAATCGAAGTTGCAATTGTATCTCGTGTAATCGTCGTATCAACAATGGAAATGGTAACGACACGGGTTACCTGAGTATCTACACTTGAATAGGTTTGACGCGTACCAAGGGCTTGCTGGGAAACATCTCGTGAAAGGAAATAACTGACCGTATCAGTGCCGGTCATAAGATGAATGTAACGCGTGACTGTTTGCGGATCAGGAAGTTGCGGACCGGTTTCCGGTATATCAACACAACTCCAAAGAAGAAGTGAAAGAACTACCGCAACACCGAGAATAATTCTCATTGGCATACTTATGTTAAATTATGTAAAAAAAAGTCTTACGACTATGAATTCAATAGTAAGAACTGTTCCGTCATTGATAATAAAAACGGAATAAAAAAAACTTTTCTCCTTAATTTTTATGAAAAATTAAGGAGGGATAAACAATAATGAAAATACAAATGATTATAGAATTCTATTTTAACAGTACCATTTTTTGTGATGAGACAAATGGCTTTTCTGCCCTAGTTCCCTGTGCTGTAGCAATCATGCGAACATAATAAATTCCGCTCGGCATGACTGCCCCCTGAGTATTTTCCCCATTCCAGGAAATACTATGATTTCCCGGTTCAATTTCTGAATACAGTAAACGGCTCACCTCTCTGCCTAAAACATCAAAAACGCCGATGTATATCAATGCCGCTTCTTCGTTTGAAAAATTAATTTGTGTTGACGGATTAAAAGGATTCGGATAATTCTTTGAGAGAACAAATCCTTCCGGAATTATTTCCGGCTCCGGTTCAACATCTGTCGGCGTAGGATACGCGCCGTACGAAATAATCAGCAGTGATTTTGTGCTGATGTTTGTAAGAACAGCAGTAGAAACCAAGTCCATGCGTTCGCGTAATGTCAAACCGCCGAACATATCCATGATAATCATGCTGTCACAAATTCCTCGAATGAACGAAGAGTTCCATGAAATATGTATCGGATACTCTCCGGTGCCTAATTGAAATGCAACTTTAAACGAATCAACTTGTCCATATGTTTTGAATGGAAGCCGGTTCAACCGTAAGCCTTGTCGAATCTGGTTCGGACGACTGGGAATATCTACAAAGCGAAGGTCAAACTGACCGGTTGAAACTTGCGGTAATTCAAATTCACCGATACGCGGGTCTATTCCGTGAGTTGCATTCGGGTGTAACCCAAAATATACCGTATCTTTTCCAAACCCGGTTTCACTCACAGATAACGTAGTAACCCAATCAGCGACTCCAACAATGGTGGTCTTGAAACTATTGACACTTGAAAAGGGACCATAACCTGCAGTATTCTTCGCTCTCACACGCCAATAATACCACGTTCGATTATCTAAATTATATAACTGCCAACTCTGTGTCTGAATCGAGGTGTCGTTATAAACAATTGTTGTAAAGGCGGCATCTTTAGCAACTTGTAAATGATAACTATCGGCTCTGTCGGGAATACTCCACTGTAATTCAGGAGTGACAGACACACCGGTAACGCCGTTTTCCGGATGAATTAAATTCGATTGTTCGGGTGGAAACAAGGTTTTGAACCACCACACCGTTGAATACTCGCTCGTACCGGCTTCATTCTTTGCGTTCACTCTCCAGTAATATGTTTTGCTGAACAGAAGCGGACCGACTTGTTTGCACAGCGTTGTGAGTGTCGAGTCATTGAAAACGAGAATGGTAAAATTTGTATCCAATGCTACTTGTAAACGATACGATTCAGTTCGCCGGGATGAATCCCAACACATGACCGGATACTGTAACACACCAAGCGTTGTAGAATCAGGTGAAAAAAGTAACGGCGCTTTCGGTCGGGTCAACCTTACAGTTCTGAACTTTGTCTCCTGAAATGCTCCATCTCCCAGGTCGTTCGTGGCTTTCACACGCCAGTAATACCATGTATACGGTTCGGTGGCTAAAATTTTCTTCTGTGTATCGGCAAGCGCTTCATCATACAAGAGGGTTGTAAACATGGAATCTAAGGAGACCTGAAATACATACCCCTGAGTACACGCATCGCCTCTCCATCGTAGTGTTGGCTCATCTGTTACGCCGGTATCACTGGGCGCAACAGGGGACACAATCAGAGGTAGTCGCGGGATATTTCTTCTCACATCAAATACAAAAACAGGAGAGAACTGTCCCGTCCCTGCAGAGTTGCGTGCATTCACTCTCCAGTAATACCGTGTACAATAATCAAGCGAACTGATTGTTGTCGTTGTATCTGCAACAGTATCACGTTTTACTATCGCTGTAAAATTAGAGTTTTTTGAAAGTTCAAGTACATATGAAAGCGGTTTATTCCTCGCACGATTCCACACAAAAATAATTGTTGTATCGGGAACCGGCGGTCCGGCATTCGGTGGTTGAGCAAGCGCAGGAGGGCTTGGAATGACCACCGGGGTCGTAAACATTCGTGTAACAGAACGTGGACCAAAAACATTTAAACCGTTTTTCGCAGTCACTCTCCAAAAATAATTTTCTTCTCCCTCTAAATTCGGTGTTTGATATGATGTTTGAGTAAGACTTTGGGAAAGTAAAATCTGTGTAAATCCTGTATCAGCCGCGATCTCTACAAGATAGGTTCGTGAACAAATATCACCTGTCCATGAAAGTGTGGGTCGGTCTCCAACAACAATTGTACTGTCGAGGGGATTAACTAACGATGGCTGTCCCGGGTCAGTATCAATAACGGTAAAACTTCTCGCAGAAGAAAAAGCGCTCGTGTCGGTTGCGTTTAGTGCATTCACTCTCCAATAATAAGGATTGCAATGCGAAAGTGTCCCGACCTGAAAAAATGTATCGGCTGTTGCTTGCGTTGTAACAATATCTGTGAAGGTATTATTGCGCGATACCTGAACATTGTATACGGTGGCGGCAATGTTCCTTCTCCATCGTAACATTGGTTCTGTCGGAACAGTGTTATCACCTTCACTCGGTGATGAGAGTTGAGGAGGACCTAATCGTGTAATAAACGAAAACGGAACATCTTGATAACAACCCGACAGCACTTCGCTCATCGCACGAACATGCCAGAACAATTTTTGACTTTCAGGTAAACCGCTGACTGCCTTAGATGTTGAGTGTGCCGTATCAGTGAAAACAATATTTGTGAATAAGGAATCAGTTGCTACCTCTACTTCATACAGTACTGTATTCGCAACAGTACCCCAGGAAAGAGTTAACGATGGAGACTGCTTTGTCGCCCCATTCGGCGGCTGTTGAAGTATAGGTGCTGTTGGTGCAATTTGAGAACCTTTCATTCCTTTTACAATCATCCGCAAATTAGAAAATTCTGCATCAGTAATATCATGTGATGAAGTTGTTAACATATTCACTCTGATTGTGCCGGTTGAACTGGAATACTGAATTCGCGCACTGTCAAAGTACAATGAAAGATTTGAAACCCAAAATAATCTGAAAGGAAATCCACCAGCGGTACTGGGTTGCAACCTCAGTCGGAAGGTGTCCGGATCTGAACTCACAAACGAATGAATATTATCATACACTCCTTGACCCAAACAAGTCCCTTCCGATGAACGCGATTTCGTAAAACGAACATCAAAGACTCCTTCAGGTGGTGCTGGAGGCGCTTCATACTCTTTAATAACATCACAAGGACCAAATGTCAATGGTGCATCAATACAAAAAGTTGCATCGGGATGATACCCGAACCAAAGCGTATCCCGTTTGCCGGTTGAACTCCCTCCACCATCAGCAATGATAAGCGGTAATTTTATTTTAACCTGACTCGACGATATTTCAGGAAATAATACGCAGAGTAATATGAGACATATAATGGTAATATTTCGAATGTGTTGTGTCATAACAGAAGCCCCAAATGAGAATGCGGAGTTCGCCAGAAGCGAATTCCGCATTCGGTTATTTCCTATCAAACTGTTGCTTGTACCAAAAAATCTATAGAGGAAACGAATTACTTCATTAAAACAATTTTACGAACAGAACTGAACTCATCATCAACACCGTTTTCCGTGTACTTTGCATTCATACGGATATAATAGGTTCCGCTTGATGCAACGATGCCGTTATCCGTCATTCCGTTCCATGTTACTTCATATTGTTTCGGAGAAAGTTGTTCATTCACTAATGATGCAATTTTTCTTCCGAGGACATCATACACCGCAATCGTTGTTTCCGATGTGTTTTTTATATCAAACCGAATTGTTGTTGCCGGGTTGAACGGATTCGGATAGTTCTGATTGAGTCCGAACGTTTGGGGAATAACCTCACCTACCTCACGGACTCCAACAGTACCATCAAAAATTATAAGTACTCTATTAACTTCCGCAGAAGTGATATCGTGGGATGAATTTGCAACCATGTCAACGACAGTAGTGGGTTCATCTGGAACAGTATATCGCATTGTCCATGAACCGTTGGCATAAGTAGTACCTGATAAATTCCATGAAAAATGAAATGGGTAAGCGCCACCGGACGCCGCACTTCCTTGAAATTGGACACGGAAGGTATCTCTGAATGAAGATGAAAAATTCTTGGCTAAATGAAAATTATTCGGTAACCCTTGACCAAGGCAGGCAACCGCGCTTGTCCTGTTATTAATAAATCGTGCATCAAAAACTCCATCCGGGGGAAGCGGAGGATTTTCAAACTCGTTGACAGAAACTCCGAACGGAGCTACTTCAAACGTGTCTGCATCAATGCAAAATTCTGAAACTGAAGTGGCATTGGAAAAACCAGCATAGAGTGTATCTCCGCCGGTTGCATCATCCTTCACAATCAGTTGTAAGCCGTACGCGCCAACTCGTGCCTGTGAATAACTTGTTGTTGATAGAGCAATAACTGCAATCAAAATTACAGTTATCGAAAAAATAGTACGTAATCGCATATTAGGGATTCTCCCTTATTAATTTATGTGTCTGAATATTTGTGAATTAAATTATAATTAGCTCTCCCGCCCTGCTCTCGCAGGACGGGAGAAAATACCACACTTACTTCGCTAACAACATTTTCTTTGTCTGCGTAAAGTGCTGTGTTGCACCTGTTTCTTCGTTCGTTACATCTGTGAGGATCTGATAGAAGTACACACCTGAGGTCAAGCCTGACGCATCAAATGTTTCGCTATACACGCCATCAAAGAATTCTTCACGATCGAGAACCGTCGCAACTTCCTGACCTAACATATTGAATACCTTTACGGTAACAATTGCCGGTTCAGCAAGTTCAAAGCTAATGGTTGTTGTCGGGTTGAATGGATTTGGATAGTTCTGGTTCAAAGCAAATGCTGTCGGAACCGGAGGATGTTGCTCAGTCGGAATCTGATACGGTTGTGCATTCGGATTCGCGATGAGAATATCGCTCTGGCTCACCGGCATTACGCCAGTCCATGACAATTTTCCACCTGCAAAGAACGAAGCAGTATCAAGCGACGTAGAAGCAAATTCTGCGTTGATTGATGCTACTGCCGCATTCATATCACTGAATGTGGAAGCAGTGACGAATTCCCAGTTGGTCATCTTATCGTTTGCATCTGCAAGGATTTGACGAACGGTCATTCCGTCCCATGCTTCATACGAACCGACGTACTTCAAATCACCGAAGCCGGTCGGGGTCTTTTCGAAGTCGCTGGCGGCGATGTTCACTGCCAACACCATCAAATTACCGAACAACACGTTATCGTGTTTGTCGGGTCCAAGGTTCTTGTTCAATTTGGTGATTCTCTTTTCACCGCCTGTGAAGAAGTCAAGTCCACTTGCTGTACCGTCCTGATAGAGAGGTCCAAGTTTTCCTTTTTTGTACAAGGATGCCTGAACGTCTCCTTCTTTCGCCGGTTTTACATAGCCTTTTACTGTCTTACCATTGGATAAGAGATTACCTGCTTCACCGACTTCGATTCCGGTCGCGAGACTTGAATCTTTTGCCTGCTTGAAGATTTCTGCAAGCATGTTGACAAGGTTCGGGAAGTTTCCTGCTTTACGTGCAATTGCTTTACGCGCTGCATGTGATTGCATGGTATCAAGTGTGAACGTACGATATGTATTTTCGCCGTCTGAATCCTGGAAGAGGAGGAATACATTACCGGTTGAATTTACACCGCTTGCAGGTGAAATTGCAATGCTTGCTGCTGTGGTTGCTGTAAATCCTGAAGGAACTGTTACCGACAAGGTCTTTGCACCACCACCAACACCGGTGAAGGAGAACGTACCGCCGGTTTGGTCGGAAGAACCGGTCAAACTAACGGTTGCACTCATCGGAGCATCTGCACCGTTGACTGCGCCGTCACCGTTATAGTCACGATATACTGTTCCACTGACGGTGATGTTTTCGAATTTACCAAAGTTTTTGTTCAACTGGTCTGCGCCGGGGACTGTACCGCTCACTGCTGAGAATACAAATGTTCCTGCGTTTGCAACCGGAGTTGTTTGTGACCATCCGGTTTGGTTTGCTACACTAATCGTGTGGTTTCCGGTTCCTACATATGTTTCATAGAAACCATCTGCATCGGTGGCGAATGTACCGCCGCCGTTACCGCTGATGACTACATCCCAACCTTCAAGAGCCGGTTCGCCACCGTCCCATGTTCCGTCTCCGTCTGTATCATCAAATACATATCCGTTGACTTTCGGTTGTTTGAAATGGAGTCTGGTAATTGTTGAGTTGACACCGCTTGTCGCGACTGTTACGGTCGTTGACGCTGCGGGGTTGGTAACTTCCCAACCGCTCGGTGTGCTGGTTTGTGTGAATACATACACGCCAACATCAAGGTCGGAGAATGTTTCGGATGCTGTTTGGCTTCCGATAACGGAAGAAGCAAACGGGTCGCCATCTTTCGTTACGTCGAAATTAACAAATGCGCCTGAAGGCAGTGCTGTTACGTCGCCGGCATCTTTGATTCCGTCGCCATCGAGGTCGTTCAGTGCCTCAAACTTGATGATACCAAGTTTGAAGTTACCGAAGTTGACCGTTGCTGTCGGCTCTGCACCGCTGATTGTGATGGTAACACAAGTATCTGTTGTTGCTCTGTAACCGCTTTGCTTTACTTCACGGATGTAGTACGTTCCGGGAGGCAATGCAATTGAGTATGCACCGTTTGCATCGGTCGTTGCTGTTCCAACAACGGTACCGGTGCAAGAAGTTGTACGTGCCTGGATAGTCCAGCCGGAATATCCGGGTTCGCTATCGTCAGAGCCGTTATTGTTCACATCATTGAATTTTTTACCGCTGACTGAACCGAAGAATGCACCGAAGTTGACAACATCATCATCGTTGTCTCCGGTGTTACTTACTGTTGATTTACCGGTCGTTGCTGCATCTGCAGGAATTGTGAATCCGTAACCGGGTAACACAACTTCAACTTCGTATGCTGCGGGTAAATTAACCTTTGTTTGATCAAATGAATACATACCGCTTCCATCAGTCGTGGTGGTTGCGATGTTGCTTCCAAAACGATTTAATTTTACCGTTCTGTTCGTCATCGCTGAATCGGCTCCATCCATCACTCCATTTCCATCAATATCATGGAATAATTGACCGATGATTGATGAACCACTAAATGCCGTTGGGTCAGGTCCAATACTAATATTATCAATTGCCCAACCACCATTCGCGGGACCATAGACTGCATCAGAGAAAGCAACAAAACGGAAGCGGATTGCCGAAGCGCGTGTTGCACCGGGATAATTCGCCGCTGTCATCTTTATAGCTGAATACACCCATCCTGAAGGTGAAACTTCATCACTGTTTGATACCCATGAAGGCCAATCAGTCGGCTCGCCGGTCATCAAACCATATTGTTGTGCTGTTGAATAATCGAATGCATCAGGATCAATCTGTGCTTCTTCATATAAATCTTCATTGTACCAATTGAGACCATTTGGATCATTTAATACACCGATATGATTCCACGTTGAACCATCAAGTGTATATTCCCACCAACTACGATCCCAATCCCATTCAGTTCTGATTGAATGGAAGAAGGAAAGGTAAAGGTCGGTTCCAGCACCGATATTATCAATGTCAAGCCATTCCGATAAAACAATGTTGGCTCCGGGATAGGTCGTGGAATATCCCTGTGAACTTGCATAGGCTCCCTCTGTGTACTTTGTTGCATCCGTGGGCCTGGTGGTTACTAAAGAATAACCGGAATATGGTCCGGCTAGTTTTGTAAACGAATTACTTCGTTGCCATTCACCCAATGCCGGATTGGTTGCGATTGGCGATGTTGTCCAACCTTCTAAACCAGTATCAAATGTAAATGTTTTCGCAGTTGTGAGAGCTGTCGGTGCGCTGACCGTGATGCTCTTTGAAGTTGCATCGTTACCGGTTGCAATATCACCGGCGAGGTTGTGAGAAGCGGAAGCAGTATAGGTTCCCGGGGCAGATGGATTCCACGTGCCGACCGTGATTGTTTTGCTTTCCATCGGATTCAATGTAACTCCATTGAGAGTTGCATTGAAAGGAACTGCATCAGGAATACTGACAGAAACATCAAACGCTGAAGTTGCTGTCGCAGAGTTGTTCTTTATTGTTACTTTCACTGGTTGCGGCGGACCCACCGGCACACCTGCTGGCGGAGCGGCAAATCCGGAAGCAACGACATCCGGTCCGTAGGCTGTTGTGAAGTCTGCGCTATATTCGTATGCGCCTGCATCACGCTTTCCTGCGGCCGAGGTATCACGTGCCGTTCCATCAAAGTCATCTAAAACGTTGACACGTGACTTACCAATATTTTCTGCTGATGATGGACCTGCAGTGTTGAGTGTTAAGTCCGCATTGAAATTGACTGCGCCAAACACGCCATTGATGTTGTGTCCACCTGCGAGAGCAGCGTTCACACCATTTAAACCGGCAACGAAATAACCACCGCTTGCATAGACAGCATTATAATCTACTGTGCCGCCTATGGTATAACCACGTCGGCTGGAAGCGCCGCTTCCTGTCATTTCGTTTGACAGAGCATTGTTATACGCAGTTGTTACACCGTTTAAGCAAGTACTCGTTCCACCGGTGTTATCACCAACTAAGCGAATTGAATTGTGGTAAACATTTCCTGCCGGACCACGGATACCAGTAATTGATGTAGATGTAGCATCTACTGTAATGTTTGTAATTTTATTATTTTTTACCGTAGAAGCAATGTTTAGTCCAAGATTGAGGAAGTAGATTCTTGTACCATAAGATATGATACCTGAACCAAACGCATCAATTCCAACATTCTGAAGAACGTTGTTATCAAACACGCCATTATCTACTGCAATCCAGTGCATAGCAGTTGACTGACCTAAGAGTGTTAAGAATGAACCACCATTGAACGCATATTCATCTTCATACTCAGTTGTTGCATTGGTTTTGTAATAAACAAGGTATTTTGTTCCGTCAATAACGTTATTTGAAAAATTAACATTATAGGTATATACACCTAAAATACCAATGAGAACCGGGTCACCAAAGGCGCCACCGATATTACAATTGGTGATAGAGATTCCACCACCACCAACGAGGGCATCTTGACCTAAGAACTTCATACCAAAACTTGCACCTGAAATTGTCAAGCCATCAAAAGTAAGTCCATAATTTTCGTATGGATCTCCATCGGGACTGAAAGCAAATATAGCTGAACGACCTTCTGTTTGACTCGCCCAGACTGCATTGTTTACACGTCCTTTGATGTCAGCATTTTTCACAGCAATGTTTTCACTTCCACCGGTAATGTATACCGTTGAACCAAAACCGTCTGAAGTCGGGAATGGCTGTGCCGCATCCCATTGTAATGAGAGACTTGCACCGCCAGTGTTCAAACCGTCAATGGTAAAGTTCTTCGCGCCAGTAAACGCAAACCCTTTACCATTGGTTGCTGTTGAAAAGAAATTAATTGTGACTGCAGTTGCTGCGGCAGGTTGCACTGTAACAGTATAATCACTGTTACCAGCATACGAACCGATTGCAACCATGAATTCGTTGTAGCTTGATGCGTTCAATTCAAACGTGACATCATCAGATACACCGACATAATTCAACACGGCAACTGCCGCTCCGATAGACGCGAAGTCTCCCGGAATCTGGTAGGTACCGGCAAGTGGTGTCGTAGCAGTAACATCTTTCTGCGGGACCACTTTTGAGTATTGCATATAATTAGCATTGGTACTTTTGGGTGAAGTACTTTTTGCTTTGCTTAATTCTGATTCGGGAACATCCGAATCTTTAAGCTGTACATTAGGTTTCGCTGATGACAAACGTTTCCATTCAACTTTACCTTTGCTGGTAGTCTGGTTAAAGCTAGACTCTTTACCTGCGAAAGTTAAGGTTGCAACGAAGGACGTTATGAGCACCAACGTTACAAATAGTTTTAGGTATTTCATACCTGCTCCTGTTTGTTAATTGATTGTTAGTGGATTAGTTAATTTGGATTTCAAAAATTTCAAATTCTTTTTTTGTATATGTATGAACATGACGACTCGCGTGAAACAACACCGTGGTTGTTCAACAGCATGATTCATTCTGTGTCCGGTAAAAGAAAAATAATTTCACACGAATAATCAGTATTCAACTTTCAATAGTAACTTGAGTATTTGTCTTGGTGAATAACCCACCTTATGTCTGCATGCGTTCGCTCAGCGTATTGAACTTAAAAAGGTGTGGAAGCAATTCGCTGAGAGAATCTTAACACTTCGATGTTTTATTCTGCCGTATTTTAAGAAAACTTTTGCAAAGTGTCAAGTGTTTTTGCAAAAATATTTACATTTTTTTTTGAATTCTATTTTTTGCGTCAAATACTCTATTCAGAAGGATTTCGAGAGGGAGGAAAAACGGAATAAATGGAAAAAGCCCGATAAAAAAACATTATCAGACAATTTTCTTTCCAGTACCGACATGCACCGAGCCAACGGCTTTCCCGTCGTTGGCGGAACAGGCACATTACTTTCTCCATTAAAGCATCAAATGAATGATTGATTACATCAGGAGAAGTTCCAAAAACTCTATTTTTTTTTGCGTCACGTTGTGTTTTTCTCTGTATACGTTGCGGTGAATTTTTAGATAGAAGTTTTGAAACTGCATTAAACAACAATGTCCGACAGTATTCTATCGGACATTGTATTTGCATTTCCACGGTTGGCGGGACAGGCGCTTCTCAGTTCCTCCTTCAGGAATACGAATCGATTTTCGTTCATCAAAAAAAATGGGGCTGTCTCAAAAGGGCAGCCCCTTTGTTTTGTTTATTGTGATTGATAGTGCAACAAGATCGAACCAGAATCGTTATTGGTGGTATGCCAACAGCAATTTTCAAACCGTATTCTCCCAATCAATTACAACTTCTTCC
>JACREZ010000030.1 GCA_016212665.1 Ignavibacteriota bacterium | reverse complement strand
TTCAATCGTTCTTGTTCGTTGTGAGTCATAATCAGAATTCCGTTCATGTGAATGTTCCTTCATTGGTGCAAATTCTCCAATGTCGGAAATACTGACATTTCTAAAGTGGCGAAACCCTGACATTTCTAAAGTGCTATTACATAATGAAAAGTTTACACAACATTTGGTTATGATTCGTTATATTAAATAATAACATAGATTTTATTAATAATCAAGTAATCATTTACATTTTTTTTGTTATTCTTAACAATTTCTTAACACACCATTAACACAGGCGTAACTGAGTTCTTCTATATTGGCACAGCGTGTATAATATTCAGGATTCATCTTCATCAGCATCGGCAAGTGCGCCAAGTGGACTCCACCCGTCCCGCAAAGCGGGAGAGTCAACTTCTAAGTCAACTTCTAAAAACTTTCTCCGGAAACGATTTCGTATATCAGATTTTTTCGCTGAAAAACTGATTACGACTGTCGCGTTCATTTCATTTACATTTATCCTCCTCATCTTTATCTTTGTCTTCCGTGAGACCATTCCCATCTTCTCCGGCGCCGAGCAGACAACTTCGAACATTGCTGAGGATGAGGTGCAGGAGACGTATGGTGAAGAACCAGCGGTGAGCGATGAGCAGGGAGCGGGGAGTTTAGAGCGGAGAGCACTGAGCGGTGAGCGAGGAGAAATTACAAACTCCAAACCGGAAACTTCACCCGCCGGAGGCGGGCAAGCAACACGGGAAACTCCAGAAGATAGTTACCAATCTTTTGAAAGCGAAGGTAATGCAAATTTTGAAAATCTTACCAGCACAAAGTGGCAACCCATTTCCGACGAGCCGAAGTTCGGATTGCTTCCGCTCATCATCGGGAGTTTCAAGGTTACGTTCATTGCAATTTTGTTCGCAACTCCGATAGCAATACTTGCCGCATTGTTCACAAGCGCGTTCGCTCCCAAGTGGGCTCAGGAAATAATGAAGCCGACGATTGAAATTCTTGCGGGCTTCCCTTCTGTCGTTATTGGGTTCTTCGCTCTTATTGTTATGGCAACAGTTTTCCAAGACATCTTCGGGTTTGAATACCGGTTGAATGCATTTCTCGGCGGCGTTGCTCTTTCGCTTGCTGTCATCCCGATTATTTACACCATTACAGAAGATGCTCTCTCCCGCGTTCCGAAATCTCTGACGGAAGCAAGTCTTGCACTCGGAGCGACGAAATGGCAAACTGCTCTCTTCGTTATTCTTCCTGCGGCAACACCGGGAGTGTTTGCGGCAATTCTCCTTGGCATCGGTCGTGCGTTTGGCGAAACAATGATTGTACTGATGGCGACCGGAAATGCCGCGATGTTTTCAGGCAGTTTCTTCGAGCCAGTCAGGACAATGTCGGCAACGATTGGCGCAGAGATGGCAGAAGTTGTTTTCGGTGAAACACATTACAATGTTCTTTTCTTCATCGGGGCGGTACTTTTCATTTTTACATTTTCACTCAATGCGATTGCTGAGATATTTATTCGTCAGCGGTTGATGAAGAAGTATGGAGGATTGTAATTGAGACGTTTGGAAAGGAATATGAACGTGCACGCGTCATTGCGAATCCCGTTCATCATGTATCAGAACGGAATGCGGCAATCTCCTACACTTGGGCTCGTTTATTCGAGGAGATTGCTTCGCCCAGCTAAAGCTGGTCTCGCAATGACTCGTAACCTACAATAGGTAGCAGACTAATATGAAAAAGAAACTCATCGGCAAATCAGTAACCACTCTCACTGCGCTCGCGGCGTTCTTTGTCATCTTTGCTGTCCTTTTTATTATGGGAGATATTGTTATCGGTGGTTGGTCAACTCTTACGTGGGATTTCTTAGTCGGCAATCCAAAAGAGGGAATGACCGAAGGGGGCATTTTCCCGGCAATTGTAGGAACATTTTTTCTTGTTGTTATCATGTCTATGGCGGGAGTTCCGGTCGGCGCTGTGACTGCAATATATTTGAGCGAGTATGCAAGTCAGAAATCAATCCTAGCACGATTGATACGGTTTGCCGTGAACACGCTTTCCGGGGTTCCCGCAATTGTCTTCGGACTTTTCGGATTGGGATTTTTCATTCAGTTTGTAGGCGGTGGTTTAGATAAAGTATTTTCTGACGGAACAAAATTAGTGTGGGGACAACCGAACATTCTTTGGGCAAGTTTAACAATGGCATTGCTGACGCTCCCTGTCGTCATTGTTTCTGTTGAAGAAGCAATCAAGACAGTTCCGAGAGAATTGCGTGAAGCAAGTCTCGCTCTCGGTGCAACCAAATGGCAGACGATTAGAAAAGTAGTTCTGCCCAATTCATTGACGGGAATATTAACAGGCGGAATTCTTGCAGTAAGTCGCGGCGCAGGTGAAGTTGCACCTATTTTATTTACCGGCGCGGCGTACTTTCTTCCGAGACTTCCTGATTCACTATCAGACCAGTTCATGGAACTTGGATATCATATTTATATCATGTCAACACAATCGCCTGATGTTGAAGCGACAAAAGGAATTCAGTATGCAACAACACTTGTGCTATTGCTACTAACGTTTACATTAAACTTCTCGGCAATTTTTATTCGATACAGATTAAGAAAACGGAACCACGGATGAGCCTACTAGAGGCGTCATGCCGAATTTATTTCGGCATCAGTAACGGTTGTGTAGATTCCGACATGCGTCGGAATGACGGATATTTTTGTAGTTCAGTCGGTAGCCAGTAATCTCAATAAAATGGACAATTCATATAAAATACAAACCCGCTTACTCAATGTTTACTACGGAGAGAAGCACGCGTTAAAGAATATCAATCTCGATATTCGAACAAACAAAGTTACTGCGTTGATTGGTCCTTCGGGATGCGGCAAGTCCACGTTCCTCCGTTCACTCAATCGCATGAATGATTTGATTGAGAATATCAGAATTGAAGGAGAAGTTCTTCTTGAGAACACGAATATTTATGATGCGAAGATTGATGTCGTTGAGTTACGCAAATCGGTCGGGATGATTTTTCAAAAATCAAATCCATTCCCTAAATCAATTTATGATAATGTTGCGTACGGACCACGCATCAACGGCATCAAAGAAAAATCTAAATTGGATGAAATTGTCGAAAGAAGTTTGAAACGTTCTGCACTTTGGGATGAAGTCAAAGATGATTTGAAGAAAAGCGGGCTAGCACTCTCCGGCGGTCAACAACAGCGACTTTGCATTGCCCGCGCATTAGCTGTTGACCCGGACGTTTTGCTGATGGACGAACCAGCGAGCGCACTCGACCCGATTGCCACTGCAAAAATCGAAGAGTTGATTTACGAACTCAAACAAAACTACACCATCGTCATTGTAACACACAACATGCAACAGGCCGCCCGTGTTAGCGATTTTACGGGGTTCTTTTATATGGGCGATTTGGTAGAAGTGGATGAAACGAAACGACTCTTTACTACTCCATCGAAGAAACAGACGGAGGATTATATAACAGGAAGGTTCGGATGACAATCGTAGAAGTTTCCTGTTTTCAGTTTCTTGTTACCAGTTTGATTTTTTTTACTTTTTTATTTTTCCTTTTGAATTGATTTCGTATCTTTGCGCGCCACTTTCCAAGTCATTTTAACTTAACGATGAAAACAACACATGAGTCTTGAACATTTAGAACGCCCGACACATAGTAAAGCATTTCGTCGCCGACGAGCGATGAATTGGTTGACGCTTGGTTTCACCTACGCGGCAATGTATATGGGACGCTACAATCTTTCATTTGCGAACAAAGCGCTCTCCGATACCTACGGTTGGGATAAAACTCAAATCGGCGCAATCATCACTGCGGCACTGACGATTTATGGAATCTCCGCCCTATTCAACGGACCGATTGCAGACAAAATCGGCGGACGGAGAGCAATGCTTATCGGTGTATTCGGTTCTGTAATTTTCAACATCGCATTTGGCTTAGGTGGTTATATAGGATTCCTTGGAACGGAAACAGTCTTGCTTAGTTACTTTGCGACAGCATGGGCGATGAATTCGTACTTTCAATCGTACAGCGCGCTTGCTCTTATTAAGGTAAATTCGGGATGGTTTCATGTTCGAGAACGAGGAACATTCTCTGCAATTTTCGGTTCGATGATTCAAAGTGGTCG
Organism: Ignavibacteriota bacterium; assembly: GCA_016212665.1. NCBI lineage: Bacteria > Pseudomonadati > Ignavibacteriota > Ignavibacteriota bacterium. Next base: position 2,191 of record JACREZ010000030.1, on the reverse strand, counting down.
TGCGCTTATCTTTATTATTGGAGGAATAGCGGTTACTGTCCTGCCATGGCAGTGGGTATTTTTCATCCCGGCAATGATAATGACCGGAATGGGAGTTCTGACTTATTTCATTGTGAAGGATTCACCGGAAGATACCGGTCACGATGAATTCGACACCCACGATGCGACCAGCGGTGACACTGAAAAAGTCAACATGAAGTATTTATTTAAGAAAGTGTTTACTAATCCGGTGACGGTGACAATTGCTGTCGCCGAATTTTGTACCGGATTTGTCCGCCACGGATTCGAGCAATGGTTTCCCCGTTATATGCAGGAAGTCCAGCAACTGACACTTGAATCATCGGTATTTCAAAAAGGCGCATTAAGTGTGGTAGTAGCAGGCATATTAGGGGCGTTTGCCGCAGGAATGATTTCCGATTATGTATTCAAATCCCGTCGTCCTCCTGTTGCATTCATCGGGTATCTCCTTCAGGTAATTTGTCTCGCGATTATTTGGCAAGCACAAAGTATGGATTTGGTTATCATAGCATTCGTTGTGAATTCCTTTGCGATAAGTGTTGTCCATTCGATGTTGTCAGGAACTGCTTCAATGGATTTCGGTGGGAAGAAGGCGGCAGCGACTGCAACCGGAATGTTCGACGGAATGCAGTACATAGGTGGTGCGGCTGTCGGAATGGGAATGGGTTGGATGCTTGACACATTCGGTTGGGGAGTTTGGGGACCCAGTATGATTGGTTTTGCATTCATCGGAGGAATTCTCATGCTCAAGTTGTGGAATGTTGTTCCTAAAAAGTCTGTCGCTCATTAATATATTTTGTCAATCCCTTTATGCATCGTCACTTTGAACAAGAATTAGAAAAACTGAAAACGAGTTTGATTAAGATGGCAAGTATCGTTGAAGAAGATATTCGCCTTTCTATTAAGGCGCTTCTCACTCAAGATATTCCTCTTGCACAGAAAATAATTGATAGCGATTTTCAGGTTAACGAACTCGAAATGCAGAACGACAATATTATCATAGATTTACTTGCATTACAACAACCTGTCGCGACGGATTTACGAATGATCCTCGCTGCACAAAAAATTAACAACGACCTGGAACGATTAGGTGACCATGCAGTTAACATCGCTCAATCTGTACTCAGCATCTGCAAAACTCCTGAACAGGAACCGTTACTTGAATTACCGAAAATGGCAGAACTCGCTCAAGTAATGCTTCGTAACGCACTGGATGGCTTCATTCACAGCGATGTTGAACTGTGTAATTCCGTACTGAGACAGGATGATGAAATAGATAATTTGAATATTTTAATGATTCAGGAAGTTATCCAAATGATGAAATCAAAAAGCGATTTTATTGAAGGAGGTTTGGATTTAATTCGTGTGAGCAGAAATCTTGAACGGGTCGCAGATTTAACCACAAACATTGCTGAGGAAGTGATTTTCATAGCACAGGCTCGAATAGTGAAGCATCATGCAGAAAAATTGAATATTTCACACTAAATAAGACTGCGCTACGGCTTTTTTGTCAATGTCATAACAACATGGAAGTTTTTTTATTTTATAAAATATTCATTTTTTTTTAATAAAAATCTTGCATTTGTTCAAACAAGTTTTGTATATTCGCATGGTCTTAATTGCTGCTTTAGCTGTTAAGTCTCAAGTTTCTTAATCCACATTATTCATAACTTAATTAAAGGAGTATCAAATGAAAAATTTGATGTTAATTGTATTAGCTCTTGTGTTAGTATCAAGCATGGCATTGGCACAGAGTTCAGCAGTAACCACAATCACAATCAACGCAGCAGCAACGGCATTAACGTTAGCGGCTTCCGATGGTGGTGTTGATGGAGTACTTCGTGGCGTAACTTACACAGTCGTATTCGATGCATATGCTGGCGCAAGCACAGTAGCACCGAACAACAACGGTGAAGCACCGAACGGAGACGTTGGTGTCGATATCAGCGGCGACGTTACTTCAAACGTAGTTGTTGAAATGGATCTTCCGGATCATCTGCTCGGAACCGGTGGTACCTCAATGGCTATCACGTTCCCTTCAAGCGGTCCTGGTTCAGGCGTCCGTGTTGAAACCGGCGGATTCTTCAATCCGAACGTAACCAACACCTTCAACCTCGGTGGTGGTGGTACCTGCAATCTTCGCCTCGGTTATGTGTTCACAGTTCCTGCGAAC
>JACREZ010000029.1 GCA_016212665.1 Ignavibacteriota bacterium | reverse complement strand
GTTTTTTATATTTTTTCATTGGCGTATCTCCTTAGGTTATTAAGTTGTAGTGAATTTATTTTCCTAAGATACAGATACGCCGCTTTTTTTTCAATCTGGTTTTTCTACCCTAAATATTTACACACCTTTTGAATATAACTCGATTGGAACGACAAAGAGTATTTAGTTAATAATTTATTTAGGGTTATTAAATTTGATGTAAATGGCATTATTGTTTTTGGCTACTTGTATGCTTCTAAGTTGGACATGAAGCATGATAGGAAAACAGAACCACCTTTAGTTATTCAGAAAGTACCTAACACTATATGTTGTGTTAGAGCAGAAATTGATATTCTTGGCAATATTATTAAAAAAGAAATTATTGGATGATTAAAAAAACGATTCTTATCAACAATTCCGCTTTCTTGAAAAAACAAGACGACCAACTTGTTATCAAGCGGGATGAAGAAGAATCCTCTGTGCCGATTGAGGACATCGGTGTGTTGATGCTCGACCACTGGCAAATTACCGTAACCGATTCTGTGTTGAATGCAATTCTTGCCAACGAGGGTATCATCATCACATGCGATAAGACGCACCATCCGAGCGGCGTAATGTTGCCTATTTCAGCAAACTCGGTTCATGCAGAAATCCTTCGGGCGCAAATGGAATCATCGCTCCCATTACGGAAACAACTCTGGCAACAAACTATCAAGCAAAAAATTCTCAATCAGGCGGCGGTGCTGGAACACATCAAGGTTGATATTGAGCCGATGAAACATTATGCTTCCAAAGTCCGCTCCGGCGACCCTGATAATTATGAAGGACGAGCCGCAGCGTTTTATTGGAAACGGGTCTTCCCAACACTTCCCGAATTTACGAGAGACCCGGAAGGTCTCTCTCCCAACCATTTGTTGAATTACGGATATGCCGTGCTTCGGGCAAGTGTTGCGCGGGGAATTGTCAGTTCAGGAATGCATCCTGCGCTCGGTATCCATCATAAAAACAAGTACAACTCCTTCAGCCTTGCCGATGATTTGATGGAGCCGTACCGTCCGTTTGTGGATGAAATCGTAAGGAAAATGATTGAAGAAAGCAGTGAGGTAATAGACCTTGTTCCCGAAACAAAACGGAACCTCCTCTCCTTTCTTGGCGGCGATATAGTGATGGAAGAGGAACGGAAACCGTTGCAACTTGGCATTACCCGGACATGCGCTTCCTTGGTAAAATGTTTCAAAAAAGAGGCGACAAAGATGCTGTATCCCGAATTCCCCAAGCGGAACTCCTCCGACGATGCGCCTGAATGAGTATAGAATTATGTGGGTGCTTGTCTTTTTTGATTTGCCGGTTGTAAGCGAAACAGACAGGAAAGTGTATACCCAATTCAGAAAGAAATTGATGAAAGACGGTTTCGATATGTTTCAGTTTTCCATCTATGTCCGGCATTGCATGAGCCACGACCAGGCAGACCTCCATATCAAGCGTGTAAAGTCGTTTCTTCCCTCCAAAGGGAAAATCGGGATACTCCGGATTACCGATAAACAGTTCGGGATGATGGAAATATTTGAAGGAAAAGACCCCGTAGATGCCAAACCTCCCCCACAACAATTAGAGATGTTCTGACAACCTATCGGAAAAAAAAGAAATCCCGGCTGATACATGGTCGGGATTTCTTTTTTTTTGTTGTTCTGAATATCCGCTAATCCCATATAGTATATGGGATTAGCAGAACCTATACTGGTGCAAATCTATGTAGAACAAAATTTGAAAGCAAACTACAACTTTGTTTACGGTGTGGAGCGCAAATTGCAAACTGGTGCAAATCTATGTAGAACAAAATTTGAAAGCAAACTACAACTATGAGCCCTCGTCCCATTCCCCACTGTAGACTGGTGCAAATCTATGTAGAACAAAATTTGAAAGCAAACTACAACTCTGTGTGGTCGTCATGTCTGTGTCCTTCGACTGGTGCAAATCTATGTAGAACAAAATTTGAAAGCAAACTACAACAGCGCCGTCTCAATCAGGTCAAGCATCTGTACTGGTGCAAATCTATGTAGAACAAAATTTGAAAGCAAACTACAACTAGAAGGTGACAAACCTAAAGAGTGGAACAACTGGTGCAAATCTATGTAGAACAAAATTTGAAAGCAAACTACAACCCTTACCTTGCCTCTTATATTACTTCTTTAGACTGGTGCAAATCTATGTAGAACAAAATTTGAAAGCAAACTACAACTAACAATAAACGGAAACGATCGGCAAGGTGACTGGTGCAAATCTATGTAGAACAAAATTTGAAAGCAAACTACAACGTATGTTGGAGAGCGGTGGGACGGCATCGCACTGGTGCAAATCTATGTAGAACAAAATTTGAAAGCAAACTACAACTATGTGTTAAGCTTCTCCTTTGGCATGGCAACTGGTGCAAATCTATGTAGAACAAAATTTGAAAGCAAACTACAACGATGCGACGTACCCAAACAACGCGCTCGGAACTGGTGCAAATCTATGTAGAACAAAATTTGAAAGCAAACTACAACATGTAAAATTAGGGAAAGAGAATAAAATAAACTGGTGCAAATCTATGTAGAACAAAATTTGAAAGCAAACTACAACTACAATAGCCATTTGGAGTTGGTCGAGGAAACTGGTGCAAATCTATGTAGAACAAAATTTGAAAGCAAACTACAACAATGGAGATGGGGCTTATTGATTGCCTTGCACTGGTGCAAATCTATGTAGAACAAAATTTGAAAGCAAACTACAACTGCTATGTCTGACGTGTTATCTCTTATCGAACTGGTGCAAATCTATGTAGAACAAAATTTGAAAGCAAACTACAACGTTACTACGGCGCAGGAAGCGAAAAACTTAACTGGTGCAAATCTATGTAGAACAAAATTTGAAAGCAAACTACAACTACCCCACCTGTTTGAATATTGACTCAGTTCCAGTATATTTGCACGCAAAATAAAAGAAAGCAATGGCACACGTAGTCAATCAATCAGCAGAAGCAGTACTCGATAAAGAATTCAAATGTTTGAATGCCGGATTCGTCCGGCTTGTGGATTTTATGGGAGGAGATGAATCCATCGTTCAGGCGGCGAGGGTCTCGTATGGTAAAGGAACAAAATCGGTGAACGAAGACCGGGGACTTATCCGGTATTTAATGAGACATCTTCATACCACTCCGTTTGAAATGGTCGAACTGAAATTCCATGTGAAACTTCCTATCTTTGTTGCCCGGCAATGGATTCGTCACCGGACAGCGAACGTTAATGAATATTCAGGCAGATATTCGGTGATGAAGGATGAATTCTATGTGCCGGAACATGAAGCAATTCATTTTCAAAGTCTGATGAATAAACAGGGACGACGGGAAGAGGAAGTCCCGGCAGACCTACGGCAAAATGTTATCAACATTCTGACCGAAACACAACGAGAGTTGTTTACTGAGTATGAGCAATTGCTTGAGTCGGATATTGCCCGCGAACTTGCCCGCATCAATCTTCCCCTTTCTCTTTATACCGAGTGGTACTGGAAGATTGATTTGCACAACCTGTTTCACTTCCTCCGTTTGCGGATTGACCCGCACGCGCAGTACGAAATCCGCGTTTATGCCGAAGCGATGGCAGAGATAACGAAGGCAGTTGTCCCGCTCGCATGGGAAGCGTTTGAAGATTACATGTTGAAGTCAGAACGGTTTACCCGTCTTGAATTGAACGCACTCAAAGAACTGTTACCTGCTCAACCCCTCTCAAAAGAATTTCTTGAGAGTAAAGGATTGAAGGGACGCGAAGCCGAGGAGTTTATCGAGAAACTCCAACGCCTCAAATAATTTCCATCTCGCGAAGGCTCCCGCTAACCATAACGGGATTTACTCCTTCGCGATTTGGAACAGTGAGGTAACATAATGATAGTTTGTCACCCTGAACTTGTTTCAGGGTCTATTTCAAGCTGTATGTAGATGCCGAAATACCCTGCCTGTGACAGGCAGGAATTCGACAAGACAGTCTTTAAGTTAGTCCATAATTTTTCGGAGGAACGCGGGCTTTTCAATTTCCGCAAGTTCCATCTTCGCATCTTCTCTCTCTTCGTGCTGATACGGGTGCGGAGTAATATCAATCCCGCGACGAACATACGCCGGCGTATCGAACGATTGAAGTTCATGCAAACCGGTCGGGATGCGCTCTACTTTCGGCAATGGCTTTGCGACACGAACTCCGGCAGATGCTTTCCTGTTAAAGCCGGTTGCAATCACCGTCACCATTAACTTATCACCGATTGTATCATCAATCACCGCGCCCATAATGACGTTCGCGTCATCGCCTGCGGCTTCCTGAATAACACTGACTGCTTCATTCACTTCCACCAACGACATGCTCGGTCCGCCTGTCACGTTGACAAGCACACCTTGCGCGCCCTGAATGGAAACACCTTCGAGCAACGGACTGGAAATTGCCGCATGCGCCGCTTCGGTTGCGCGGTTCTCGCCTGTTGCAATACCTGAACCCATCAACGCATCCCCCATCTCCCGCATGATTGTTTTCACGTCTGCGAAATCAACATTGATGAGACCGGGAACGGTAATGAGTTCGGAGATACCACGGGTCGCATTGTGGAGTACCTCATTTGCTTTATCGAATGCATCAACAAGCGGCGTGTTGCGTTCCACTATCGAAAGCAATTTCTGATTAGGAATAACGATGAGCGTATCAACTTGTTTCTTCAACTCGTCGAGCCCTGCTTCCGCGAGCGCCATGCGTTTCTTTCCTTCGCACGTGAACGGCTTGGTGACAATCCCGACAACAAGCGCGCCGAGACTTTTCGCAATGTTTGCAACGACGGGCGCGCCGCCTGTTCCGGTTCCACCGCCCATCCCGGCAGTGACGAAGACCATGTCACTTCCCTGCAATGCGCGGCTAATTTCTTCGCGGTTTTCTTCCACTGCCCGCTGACCGATTGTCGGGTCAGCGCCTGCGCCAAGTCCGCGGCTCAGGTTCTTGCCGATTTGAATTTTGTTCGCGGCAAGGTTCCGGTTCAGCGCTTGCATATCGCAGTTGACGGCAAAGAAATCACATCCCTGCATCCCGCGATTAATCATGCTGTTGATGGCATTTCCGCCACCACCGCCAACACCGACGATGCGTAATTTCGCACCGTTGTCATAATTGAAATCTAAATCTATCACTGTTGTTACCCTTTTAGTTAGTTAATATGTTTATTGGTTAATTAGTTAATTGGTTATTTATTTTTGATTGATTTTATAAACTTTTTTGTCATTCGTCATTTGGATGTATGATTCGTTCCTGTTCAACGCTCACAACCTTATCACCCTGCACTCTACACCCATGCGTTCTTCGTATCTCAAATCTCAAATCTCACATCGCAATCTCATAACTCTTCAAACCAACTCTTCATCTTTGAAAAAGTTGTCTTGAGAGAAAAACTTCCTTTCCCGTTGTTCATCGTAAGCGGAACAGAATCTTTATTTTGTAGTGCATAGAGAACAAGCCCGACCGAAGTCGAGTAAATCGGGTTTTCAATTTCACGCACCAAACCGGATTTGAACCCGGACGGGATTCCTATTTTCACCGGTAAGCCGAGAACTTCCTGCGCAAGTTCCGAGACACCTTTGATAAGTGAACCGCCGCCGGTAAGAACAACTCCCGCGCCGAGATGCCGGGAATAGCCGGAACGTTTGATTTCCATCGCGGCGATTTCAAATATCTCTTCCATGCGCGGTTGGATAATACGCGCAAGAAGTTTCTTGTCAATTTCCAACGGCGGTCTGCCGCCGATGCCCGGAATTGTTATCGGTTCATCATCCATAACACTTGGCATGTAGGCAAACCCGTACTGACATTTCAACCGCTCTGCCTGTTCCGTCAGAACGAGACATCCTTTCCGAATATCATTCGTCACCTGAGTTCCGGCAATCGGGACAACGGCTGTGTGACGAATTGTTCTGTCTTCAAACACAGCGACATCGGTTGTACCGCCGCCAATATCAAGCAGGGCAACACCGACTTCTTTTTCCTGTTCATCAAGCACTGCGTAGCTTGAAGCAAGCGGTTCAAGGACCATGTCGCGGATATGCAACCCGGCGCGCTGGACACACTTCACAATATTTTGTGCCGCTGTCACCAAGCCCGTGATGATGTGAACATTCGCTTCGAGACGCACACCGGACATTCCGACCGGGTCGTTCACTCCGTCTTGTCCGTCAATAATAAATTCTTGTGGAATAACATGAATGATTTTCCTGTCGGACGGAAGAGCAACGCGCTTCGTATCTTCAATCAAACGATTGACATCTGCCTGTGTAATTTCTTTCTCTGCCGCGCTGATTGCCACAACACCGCGGCTCTGAAAACTTTGAATATGGTCTCCGGCAATTCCGACAACCACCGATTGAATCTGAATACCCGAACGGGCTTCTGCTTCAGCGACGGCGCTTTGAATCGAGCGAACCGTCTTATCAATGTTTGTCACAACGCCGCGGGTCAATCCTTCGCTCGGGCTTTTCCCGATGCCGAGGATATTGTAACCGCCAATCTCATCAATCGCGGCAACAACGACGCAGACTTTCGTCGTGCCAATATCTAATCCAACAATAATTTCCTGTTCTGTTCTGTCCATTACATCATTTCCTTACAACGGTATTCTTGTCGTTCGTTCGTTGGGTTTATCCCACCTCACGACCACATATCCATCAAAGCGGAGGTCGAGATATTGTAATTGCGCGGCGGCTCCGTTCTTCACAAAATTACTCCAGAATGTCTCGAGTTTCTGAAGTCGTTGGGCGAAATCCTCCTTGCCGATAAAAATCGGAACAGCATGTTCAATCGCGTTAAACATCACTTCTCCGTTTGTCCCGACTTTGATTTCAGAAATTGCATCATACCAATGGACTGACTTTGCTTGTTTGAGAACTTCAATAGCCAAAAACACCGATGGGTTCGGAATTTGTTTTCCTAATTCGACTGAGGAAATTCCGGTTATGCCGTTAATGATCGGTAAATCAAACTGCACGGTGGGAAGTTGAGGCAACAAAACCGCTTCCGAGTCAACATAGAGAACCGGGTTTCCATTGACAACGGCAAACGGTTCGCGCTCCGTAATAGTAATTCTCATCGCGTCAGGCAATTGACTTTCAACTTTCGCAGACTTGATGAGCGGATGTTGAAGTAATTTTTCTTCGACCACGCTCGCTTCGATATCATCAAGAAACATGCTCTGCTGAATGGTTGAAAGCGAAACCACTTCTTTCGCTTGCAAATATTTTGCGCCATCAACAAGAACGCGCTCAACTTTCAACTGCGACTTCCATTGCAATCCATACACTGCAAGCGTTGCGAAGACAACAATAATCGGGATGAGCCACCAAATGTAGCCGGATGATTTTCTTTTTTGATTTCTCTTCGATGTATTTTTCGGTTCTTTTTCCATCAGTTACAAAATTCCTTTACAATATCTTCGGTAAATCCTATCAGTTTCACTTCGGGTTCCAATGCTATTCCAAATTTTTCCAATACGGTCGTTCGTGCAAGTCGCATCAGTCCGATGACATCCTGAGCAAACGCGCCGCCGGTGTTCACAATAAAATTTCCATGCTTTTCTGAAATCTGAGCATGACCTTGAATCGTGCCTTTCAGCCCGGCTTGTTCGATTAACTTTGCCGCATAATTTCCTGCCGGGTTTTTGAAGATGCTTCCCGAGTTCGGGAAGTTGAGCGGTTGCGATTCATTTCGTTTGATGAGTAACTCGCGGCGGCGTTTCATCATCTCTGCTTTGTCTCCCGGCTGAAGTTTGAACGACGCACTCAATACAACATCACGCACCAAACCTGAACGACGGTACGCGAACTGCGCCGCTTCTTTGTTGATGCTCAGAACTTTCCCATCACGAATTGTTTCCACTTCCATGAGATAATCGGAAATCTCTCCGCCGTACGCGCCTGCGTTCATTATCACGCCGCCGCCAACTGTTCCGGGAATTCCGGCAAGCATTTCTACTCCTTGCAATCCAAGTTGGATACAGAAATCAACAAACTTTGTCAATCGTGCGCCCGCTTCTGCATAGACAAGTTCACCATCGGTTGTTAATTGATTCAAACCTTGTTCGAGATTGAGAACAACACCCCGCACTCCGCTATCCGAAACAAGCAAATTGCTTCCGTTCCCTATGACGAAGAATTTTATCGCACGCTCATGCAAATACTGAACGAGAGCAATCACGTCGTTCTTATCAGCCGGCTCGAAATAAAAATCTGCCGGACCGCCAATGCGATACGAAGTGTATTTGCTCAACGGCTCATTCAATGCGATGCGACCGCGATAAAATTGTTGTATGTCTTCAATGACGAACACTTAGTTTTTCTTCTTCAACAAATTCAAAAATTCATTTCCATATTTGTAGATGTCGCCCGCACCCATCGTTATGACGAGATCGCCCGACTTGACAATCCCCATGAGATACTGCGGCACTTGTTTTTTATCGGCAACATAATGCACGCCTTTGTGCCCGTACTGCATTGCCGCGTTAGTAATCAACTCGCCGGTGATTCCCTGAATCGGCTCTTCACGCGCAGGATAGACATCGGTAACAATCAGCACATCGGAAAGCAAAAATGCTTTGCCGAACTCTTCATAAAAATCTCTCGTGCGCGAATACAAGTGCGGCTGAAACACACAGACGACTCGCTTTCTCCAACCGGACTTTGCGCCAAGCAATGTCGCCTTACATTCTGTCGGATGATGTGCATAATCATCGTACAGCGAAATACCTGCAACTTCCCCCTTCTTTTCCCAGCGACGAATCACACCGGAGAACTTTTCGATTCCGGCTTTCACTTTCTCGAACGGGATTCCGAGTTCAAGGCCGATGGCAATTGCGGCAAGCGCGTTCTGCACGTTGTGCTTGCCGGGAATTTGAATCGTAATCTCACCCAAATCCGCGTAATTCTTCACCACCATGAACGTGCTTGTGTTCTCACGATGTCGGATATCATACGCCTGCAAATCTGCCTGTGGGTTCAAACCATAGGTGATGACTTTCTTCTTGCTGAGGAGCGGCAAAATATCCTGCAACGCCGGTTCATCAAGACATAAAACATTGAAACCGTAGAACGGAACCTTCAACGCGAACTGAACGAATGCAGATTTGAGGTCTTCCAAATCGCGGTAGCAATCGAGATGGTCAACTTCGAGCGTCGTCAACACGGCAATGGTTGGCGTGAGCGAAAGAAACGAGCGGTCAAACTCGTCCGCTTCGACAACAATGAAATCACCCTGACCGAGCCGTGCGTTTGTTCCGCCAAGTCCATTCAATCTTCCACCGACAATAACTGTCGGGTCGAAACCGCCTTCGAGCAGAACAAGTCCGACCATGGATGTCGTCGTGGTTTTCCCGTGCGTACCGGCAATTCCGATTCCGTATTTGAGACGCATAACTTCCGCGAGCATTTCCGCACGGCGGATGATGGGAATTTTTCTTCTCTGCGCTTCAAGGACTTCTTCATTATCGAGCGAGACGGCAGATGAATACACAAGCGCATCAACATCCTCTTTCAGATTTTCTGCTTTGTGTCCTTCAAACACTTCCGCGCCGAGCGATTGCAACCGTTCGGTAATCTCGCTGAGCGATTTATCCGAGCCACTGACTTTGAAATTCTGGTCAAGCAGAATCTCGGCAATGCCGCTCATGCCGATTCCACCGATTCCCACAAAATGTATTTTTTTAATTGAACTAAACATAAATTTTAACTGCCGGGATGATTGGCTTCACAACACAACTAATCCACTAACGCCAATCATCCCCGACAATTCACTTTCCGATAATCATTTTCAAAGAGATTAATAACAACGCAACACCAAAAATTCTTTTCAGAATATCACCTGAGATTTTATTTGCAAACGTTCCGCCAAGGTAACTTCCGATTAGCAATCCGAAGCCCATGAGCAGAGCCACTTTCATATTCACATTTCCCGCCTTGTAATATTCCATCGCACCGAGAAAAAGCACGGGCAACGTCAGCATCGCGAGTGTCGTTCCCTGAGCGACGTGTTGTTGCCAACCGAACAACAAGACGAGTGCAGGAACCAGCACAACTCCGCCGCCAACGCCAATCATGCCGCTTAAAATTCCGACGGCAAATCCCAACACAACAAATTGAAAAACTTCAGTCACGTTCATATTCAATTCCTAACTAAAAAGTTGTTGAGCAATTCTCGGCGCACGTAACATCTGCATCGGACGTTTCATCTTCGGGACAATTTCAGCTATCCGTTCCATTTCAATCAACAATTCGTCTTCATGTTCATATCGCCCGATGCGAATGCGAATCAGACGAAGACGGTCTTTCAACTTAAACAACACCACCTGAAATCTTCCGGCAGTTTGCACACGCCGCTCACGACCGATGTACATCCATTCGATATCCGAGAACAGCACTTCCCGCTCGTGCGACTTCCGGTGAAACACCATTCTATCCTGTAGTACGATGAGCCGCCGTTCACGCAATTTGTTCAACAGAACAGTGAGCAACGATACGACAACAAACGTGAGTATGATGTACAAAATCGGGTCTGCCTGCATCGGTGGTAGTTTCGGAAGTGAAAATGTTCCGCGAAATCCTGCCCACAGTACAAGCGCAACGAGATAGAAAATTGTTTGGACATAGTAAAAGTCCAATTTGTACTTGAACACTTTTGCATCAGGAGGAAGTGTGGTTAACATACTTCTACTTTCTCCGACCTAACTCGATGATGCGTCGTGCAATTTCTTCAGCCGCATTTGGTTTTCCAAGTTGCTTACTCGCGATTGACATTGCCTGCAATTTTTCAGTATCGTTCAATAGCGATTGTACAACATCAAACAATCGTTCTTTCGCTTCGGAATCTCTCACCATCAACGCCGCGCCGGATTCGGTCATCGCTTTTGCATTTTCTGTTTGATGGTCTGCCGCGGCGAACGGATACGGAATCAGGATTGCCGGTTTGCCGAGTCGTGTCAGTTCAGCAATGGTCGTCGCGCCTGCTCTGCAAATTACTATGTCACTGATTGCGTACGCATAATCCATCCTGTCAATAAAAGCATTCACCCACAAATGTTCTTTGGCGATTTTGTTGCTTGATGTTTTCACCCGTTCAATATCTTCTTTGCCGGTCTGCCAGATGATTCTGAATCCTTGTCCGATGTATTTTTCAAGTTGTTGAACTACAGCATTGTTGATTGTTGTCGCGCCCAAACTTCCTCCAAACACAAGAAGAGTCTTTTGTTTGCCCGATGAATCAAAACCAAAATAGTTGAACGCTTCAGACTGATGAACCTTTTCTAACGAGCCCCGTGTCGGGTTTCCGGTCAGAACGACATTATCTACTCGCTTCAAATATTTTTTTGCCTGCTCGAATGTAATGCAAACCTGCTTGACACGATTTCCCAACATTCTTGTCGTCACGCCGGGATAACTGTTCTGCTCATGAATCAGCGTCGGTATCTTCATCACGGATGCCGCGTACACAATCGGACCGGAAACATAGCCGCCCGTTCCGATGACGACATCCGGTTTGAATTGCTTTATAATTGAATATGATTGCACGAGCGACACAACGACCTTCAACGGAAATAAAAAATTACTGAGCCGAAGTCGGCGATGAAAACCGCTAATCCAGATTGTTCGGAACGCGAATTCTTTTTGTGGAACCACTCTCGCTTCGATTTTATTTTTTGTTCCGATAAACAACAACTCTGCATCAGGAACAAGTCGTTTGAGTTCATCCGCGATAGCGATTGCCGGAAACAGGTGTCCACCTGTTCCGCCGCCCGCAAAGATGACTCGAATTTCTGCCACATCAATACACCTTTCCCACCGCAGTTCCGTTTGCCTTCTCCGGAGCCACAACAACTTTTTCCCGAACACGGGGAAACATGTTTGTTTGTGATGAAATATTCAATAACACACCAACAGCAAACGCGGAAACTATCATTGAGGAACCGCCATAACTAACAAACGGCATTGGCAACCCTGTAGTTGGGAACAATCCGACTGAAACCCCGGCATTCACGATTGCAAAAAGCGTGATGACACTTGTAATTCCGAGCGCCAAATATCTTCCGAACATATCTTCCGCCGCCTGAGCAATTTTCATCCCCCGGTACATGATAATGATGAAGAGAACAAGAACGGCAACACTTCCGACCATTCCGTATTCTTCACCAATAATTGCATAGACAAAATCTCCGTACGATTCGGGGAGAAAATAATCGCGCTGATGACTATCGCCGGGTCCGACTCCAAGAATTCCACCGACGCCGAAAGCGATTTTACTTTGCGTGAGTTGATAACTCGATTGCCCGGTACTCGCGCCGCTAAAGAAATCCAGAATTCTTTTCTTCCTGTATTCCGCGCTCCACATGTACCAACCTAATGCAGGAAGTAACAAGAGAAACACGGAAAGGAGATGCATTACCTTTGCACGTGCTAAAAACAACATAAGAATTCCCAACCCGAAAATAAGCGCGCCCATGCTAAAATTCGGTTGCAGTATAACTAACATCGTAACAGTGAGAATCCATGCCAGCATTTTGAGAAAACCTTCTTTGAATACCCTGATATCTTCCTTATAAGTAGAAGCAAGGGCTGCGAGATGAAATATCAAGGCAAATTTTGCAAGTTCTGAAGGCTGAAATCCAAGGAACCAACGAAGCGCACCTTTGTACAGAGCGCCGGCAATCAGGGTAGCCCCAAGAAGAATGATAATAACTATCATTGCAAATTTTGCAATATTCTTCCACCTTTTATAGTCAATCGTCATTCCAAGCATGAGCATTATTAATCCGATTGCTACTTTGCCTGCATGTTTGATGAGCATATCTTCCGAACCGCCATAACTTCTCACAGCCCATGCCGCGGAAGCGCTATAGACAATCGCGATTCCCATAAACATCAGTGTCAAGACGGATATGAGTAATGTCAAATCAACATGGTTACGACGAAACATGATTATTTCTCCTCAAGTTGATGAACAAATTCTTTGAACACGCGACCGCGATGCTCATAATTTTCAAACCAATCAAATGAAGCGCACGCGGGAGAAAGCAGAACAATATCACCGGCAACAGAAACTCGTTGTGCAATTTCAATCGCTTCCTTCATTGAATCTGCCCGTTCAATCTTTGTCTGTGCCTCAAACGATTTCACAACCTTGTCAGCAGATTCGCCAATAGCAATGATTGTTTTGACGTGCTTCTTCACTTCTTCATAGAGCGCAGAGTAATCGTTCCCCTTGTCTCTGCCGCCAAGCAGAAGCACAATGGGATGTTCATACGCCTTCAAAGCATACGAAACCGAATCAATGTTTGTCGCCTTGGAGTCATTGATGTACCGAACTCCGTTCACTTCTCGCACAAACTCCAACCTGTGTTCAACACCCTTGAAATTTTTTAATGTTGAGCGAATAGATGCAACGCTCACTCCCATCACCTGAGACGCGAGTGTTGCCGCCATAGCGTTATATAAATTATGGACACCCTTGATGCTGATTTCTTTCGCGTTGATAATTTCCTGTTCTTTTCCTTCGATGCATGTAAACATTTTACCATCGCGTACATACGCGCCCGATTCAAACTCGCGTTTCACACCGAACGGAAGTGCACGAACAAACGAAATCGCTTTCGAGAACACAAGGTCTTTCGTCTGCTGGTCGTCATAGCAATAAATCAAATAATCTGCTTTTGTTTGATTCAGAAATATTTTGCCTTTTGCTCCTTTGTACGCATCAAACGAACCACTGTAACGGTCAAGATGGTCGGGTGTAATATTTAAGATGACAGAAACATTCGGGTGAAACGTATCAATATGGTCAAGTTGAAAACTGCTCACTTCCAGTACAGCAGTTGAAGTTGAATCCAATTGACTAACGACAGACGAAAACGCATTTCCGATATTTCCCGCAACTGCATGTCTCTTTCCCGCATCCGAGAACATTCTTCCCGTGAGAGTTGTCGTCGTTGTTTTGCCATTACTTCCCGTGATTGCAATAATCTGAGCCAGACAAAACCAACCTGCAACTTCGATTTCACTTACAACTTTGATTCCTTTGCTGAGCGCATCAAGCACAACCTGTGCGTTCGATGGAACACCCGGGCTGAGAACGAGTACATCAGTTTCAAACACTCGTGATGTATGCTGACCGAATTCATACGCAACACCAAGCGATTTGAAATGCGGAATCAGAGAAGTAACTTTTTCGCTCAAATCCTTATCACTGACGAACACATTCGCGCCTTGCGATCTGAGAAGTTGCGCAACCGCAACTCCGCTTCTCGCCGCGCCAATGATGCTGACGTTTTTATATTTGAACTCGGTTTTCATCGTACTTTGAACGTTGCCAAACTTAAAATCATCATGAGAATCGCGATGATGTAAAACCGCGTAACAATTTTCGGTTCATCCCATCCAGCCATTTCAAAATGATGATGAATCGGAGCCATACGAAAAACCCTTCGCCCTTCACCATAGCGTTTCTTTGTGTATTTGAACCAGACTTTTTGAATAATCACCGAAGCAGTTTCCATAAGAAACACTCCGCCGAGCGTTGGCAGGAGAAATTCTTTTTTGATTAACACACACAAAACTCCAATCGCGCCGCCAAGTGCGAGTGAACCGGTATCACCCATGAACACCTGTGCCGGGAACGAATTGAACCAAAGAAAACCAAGACACGCACCAGCCATTGCCGCACAAAAAATGCTCAACTCACCATTGCCGCGAAGAAATGGAATCGTCAGGTACTCGCTCAATTGCGCGTGACCGGAAATGTAACTGATAACCGCAAGCGTCATTGCAACAATACTCACCGTCCCCGCCGCCAATCCGTCGAGACCGTCAGTAAGGTTGACCGCGTTGCTCGTCGCCGTGATAACAAAAATCACCATCGGGATGTAGAGATACCCTAAATCAAATTCCAAGTTTTTCACAAACGGCATTGTTGATTTCGATGCGTATGGTATCAATGTCTCATCAAACAAATATGGGAGAAAATATATCGTTCCACCGACAACCAATCCGACAAACACTTGACCGACAATTTTATATTTTCCAATCAATCCTTTTGGTTTCTTCTTCACTACTTTCAGATAATCATCTAAGAACCCGACCATGCCGAGCGCCGCAGTTGCAAACAAAATGAGAACGATGTATGCGTTTTTTAAATCTGTCCAAAGCAAGGCAGGCACTAACGTTGCGGCAAGAATTATCAAACCGCCCATCGTCGGCGTTCCCGCTTTCTTGCGATGTGTTTCGGGCGCTTCCAACTTTGCGGCTTCACCGATTTGCCGTTGCTTCAACATGCGGATGATTTTCGGTCCAATCCAGAACGCTATGATTAAAGCCGTGACTGCCGCTCCGCCTGCACGAAACGTGATGTAACGAAATAATCCTGAACCGGGAATACCAAATTCCTGACGGAGAAATTCAAACAAATAATAAAACATTAGTTCACTCCCTGCTTTCCTTGTCTGATTGATTTCTGGGGGAGATTCTCCAGTGATTGCTTCAGCGCATCAATCACTTCTTTCAGTTTCATTCCATGCGAACCTTTGAAAAGAACTACATCACCGGGTTGAACGACTTTGAGTAGTTCATTCAGTAATTTCGTTTTGTCTGTAAAATTCTTTTTTTGATTGACATTCGTCGCTTCGTGGATACACTTCGCATACGTACCGAAAGTCAGGAGTACATCGCAACGATGTTTTGGAAGCGCCGCACCGATTTTTCGATGTTCACTGACGGAGAACTTTCCCAATTCAAGCATGTCGCCAAGGACACAAATTCGTCTTCCTTGGCAATCAATCGTTGCAAGAGTTTTCAACGCCGACATCATCGAATCAGGATTGGCGTTGTATGCATCATCAATAATCATTACGCCGGTAACTATTTCGATGTTCATTCGTCCATCAATTGCTTTGAACTTCTGTAAAGCCGATCGAATATTTTCAGGCGGTACATCAAAGTGTTTTCCGACAGCAATGGCGGCGAGAGCGTTGGATACATTGTGTACACCCGGAACCTTCAGTGTAATTTCAAGCAGTTCCTTCCACCCTTTTGCCCGAACAATAAAGCGAGACGAACCATCATCATTAACATGTTGCAACGTACTTTGTACATCGGCAAGATGCGTGTACTCGCTGTACGTTACTTTCTTTGTCAACACGCGTGCTTGTGTCTGCACCCGGACATCGTCAACATTTACAAAACCGACCCGAGTTCTTTCTTTACTCAACCAATTGAAAAGTTCGCCTTTTGCTTCTGCGATTTTATTCACAGTTCTGAAAAATTCTATATGCGCTTTTCCAATGTTCGTGATGAGTCCATGCGTCGGCTCAGCAATTTCACACAGGTATTGTATTTCACCTGCGTGATTCATTCCCATTTCAATGACTGCAATTTCATGCTTCTTGTTCAACCTGAACAATGTCTGCGGAACACCGATATGGTTGTTCAAATTTCCCTGTGTACACAATACATTATACTTTGGTTTCAATACCGAGTACGTCATATCTTTGTTAGTGGTTTTCCCACTGCTTCCGGTAATAGCAACAATCGGGATATTAAATTTCCTCCTGTGTAATCGTGCTAACTCGCCAAGCGCTTTCGTCGTATCAGTCACAACGATATAGGGAAACTTGAATTTCGAATTCCGATATTGTTCATTGATGACAACACACGCCGCGCCTTTTTTCACAGCGTCGGAAAGGAAATTATGTCCGTCAAATCGTTCACCTTTGATTGCAACAAACAATTCACCTCTCCGGATGATCCGAGAGTCTATTGCTACACCTTTGATGGAAATTATTTTGCCCGGAAAATTTTCCGCGGCAACATGGTTGATGGAAAGAAGTTCATCTACGGTGAACATCACTGTTCTCTTTCCATATATTCCAACACCTGTTGCCTATCGCTGAACGGATATTTTTTATCACCGATGATTTGATAATCTTCATGTCCTTTACCGGCGATGAGAATAATGTCATGCTCTTTTGCAAGATGTAATGCGAGCGAAATCGCGCCGGCTCTATCTGCTTCACGAATAGTGTTTTTCTGTGGAAGAATTCCTTCCATTGTCTGGTCAATGATCATTTCCGGTTCTTCAAAGCGCGGATTATCTGATGTAACAATCACGACATCGCTTAACTCGGAAGCGACGCGCGCCATCTTCGGGCGTTTTGTTGCATCTCTGTTTCCGCCGCAACCGAACACGGTAATGATTTTTCCTTTTCGATTCTGACCGGAAACATCATGAATTGCTTTCAACGCCTTCTCCAATGCATCCGGCGTATGTGCATAATCTACAATTGCTGTCCATCCTTTGGGAGATTGAATCTGTTCAAATCTTCCCGGCACGGGTTGCATCGTCAAGAATCGTTTTTGAATTTCATCAAATGAAATTCCCATCGTATATCCGACACCGATTGATGCAAGAGCATTATAAACATTAAATCTCCCGACAAGCGGTGTTTGAATCGTCATCGAAGAAGTTCCGAACTCAAGTTGGAAACTCGTTCCTGAAACCGAAAGCGTGATGTTGCTCGCCCTGAGTTCTGCATCAGAACCGTTCCCGTAGGACAACTTCTTACATGAAACCGTTTGATACAGTTTTCTTCCCCATTCATCATCAATGTTAATCACCGCTGTTGAACTCTTCGGGAGCGAATCGAACAACATTTTCTTCGCAAGGAAATATTCATCCATCGTCCGATGGTAATCGAGATGGTCCTGCGTCAGGTTCGTGAAGACTCCAACCTGATAGTCAATACCATGCACGCGATGCTGATGCAATGCGTGCGAAGAAACTTCCATCACGCAAGATGTGCAACCATCATTCACCATGCTTGCAAACAATTGTTGAAGTTCGAATGAATCCGGGGTTGTGTGAGTAGCAGGTAATCGCTTGTTTCCGATTCTATACTCAATCGTTCCGATTAATCCCGACTTTCCTTTCAATTCCATTATAAAGTTTGAAAGAAACGAACATGTTGTTTTCCCGTTGGTTCCGGTAATTCCTATTTTTTCGAGTAATGACGAAGGATTTCCGAAATAATTAGAAGTGATCTGTGCAAATGCAATTCGAGCATCGGCAACAACCACTTTCACAACTCCCGCGTGCATAAAATAGGAGTCAGGAATGGCGCTGTCGCTATCAGTTACAATAACTTTCGCACCGTTCGAAATTGCCTGCGTGATGTATTGATTTCCATCTCTGTCACTTCCACGAATTGCCACAAACAAATCATTCCGCTCGACCTTGCGCGAATCTGAACGAACATTGTTCACTTCTGTTTCATGCGTGACGACCATTTTGCCATACAACGTCTGAAACATCTTGGTTACCGGTACACCGACTAATAATTTTGAGAGATTCATTCTTCGTTCACTCAGTAAAATTCGTACCGTACCTTAACGATTCGTTCAAGAGTTTCACTTTCGTTGTAAATATTTTCACGGACGAGTCGTCCTTCCTTATCATATTCGTATGTATGTTTGCGCAACAAAACTTCTTGTCCGGAAAAATCCTTCCGTTCTATCAATTGATTTTTCTTATTGTATTTATAGATCCAGTGAAAACGTTTCTGGCCCTGTTCTGACCCGGATTCGTCTATCAGGTTGTTGTTCGAGTCGTACGAGTACAGTTTAAAATTGTATAACTTTTTATCTTTGGTGTAGAGTTCTTCTCTGATTTTATTACCGGACGAATCGTGGAATTGTTTTGTTAGGAAATTTGGTTCCCGTAATGAATTGTATTCCTGAATTTCGTCAACCAGTCCAGAAGAATTATACCTATACTCTAACTTGAGCCCGAATTTATCATCATTAAAAACCAGACTTGAGTCAAACCTGTTCTCACTGTTATAATAATGATTCAACCGGTATTTCATGGTTCTGTTTTCCGCCGGTATATTTCTTGTGTTTTTCTTTTCAATCAGATTTCCTCTCTCATCGAATGACTTGATGATTTCGGATTGGTCGGGCACAAGATTCCCATCTTGTGCCGGGATATAACCGGTTTCTATCTGACGTTTAATTTTCTTTCCTTCCTGACTTCTGACATTACATATGCCGATGCAGAAAATCAAACAACAAACAAGAACAATATTTTTACCAGATACTACCATCGTATTCAATCAATTCAATCCATGTGGTTGAAGCGTTACCGATTTCGGTTCACACTTGAGAATAACTTTCGTTCCAAGAGATACAACTTTCCCTGCTGTCGGTTCCTGACTGATAACAACACCGAAGCCTTCTACTACCGGATCAAGTCGTCCGCTGGAAAGTATTCCGACTGCTTTCCGAACACTCTGTCCAAGTAAATTGGGAACTACACGTTCTTCGGGCGAATATCCCTGCATCGGCTGAATCATCATAGAATCTTCAACTCGAGTCTCAGGGATTGGCTGAGAATATTGTTGTTGTTCAGGAAGTTGTTGTTGTACCATCACAGGTTGTTCAATTGATACGTTACCTAACCTGTCAGTCGTAGTTATTATGCGTTCAGCAATTGCTCTGAATACCGGACCGCTCGTCATACCACCATAGTACGAGCCGCCCTTAGGATTATCAAGCATAACAAGACAAACTATTTTCGGATCTTCAACCGGGTAAAATCCTACAAATGTTGCCGTGTACTTTCCCGGTTCATATCTTCCATTAATATTTCTTTTCGCCGTTCCGGTTTTTCCGGCAATTCGTACGCCGGGAATCCGAACAGATGTTGCAGTTCCCGTATCAACGACGCCTTCAAACATCTCTTTCATGATATCAACTGTCGAAGACGATAATACTTTCCGAATAATTTCAGTTTGTAGTTCATGAAGAATATTACCGTTCGCGTCAACTTCCTTTTTAATGATATGTGGTCTGACCAAATATCCGCCATTTGCAATAACTGAATACGCGCAAAGTAATTGCAAGGGCGTTACACCAACTTCGTACCCGAACGCCATCGTATTTAAAGTAGTTCGTGACCAACTACTTGGCTTTTTCAATACACCCCTGTTTTCTCCGGGCAGTTCAATTCCCGTCGGACTTCCAAACCCAAACGCTCGACTCATTTTAAAAAATCGTTCAGCGCCCACGACGTTACTTATCTTCGCCATTACAATATTGCTGGAAACCTCCATCGCTCGTTGTACGGAAATAATTTTGTGTGGATGGTCATCAACAATTTTTCGTATTCGTCCTTTGCCAATCGGGACAACCCATGTTCCATCCTCTGCATCAAACAATTGTTCCGGTGTTACCAACTTATCTTCCAATGCAGATGCTACGGTTACGATTTTATAGACAGAGCCCGGCTCTACTCTGTCTGTAATCATTTTTAATTTTTGGTCTTTCTGATTGCATGATGATGGATTCATCGGATCCATCGAAGGATATTGAGCGACGGCTAATAATTCACCGGTCTTGGGATCCATCATGAGAGCAAGTCCGCTTTCTGCTTTATTTTTTTCAGCGCCGATACGAAGTTCTTCCTCTGCAATAAATTGCAGGGCGAGGTCAATAGTTAGAAAAAACGTACTGCCGTTCGTCGGATTAACACGCGGATATTCGATTTCCGGTCTCGCTCCCCCTAAGCCATCCTTCAACAACGTAACATATCCTTTCTCACCGCGAAGTTGTTCATTCAGAGAAAGTTCAAGCCCCATGATTCCCTTGTTATCAATATCGGTCGAACCCAATAATTGCCCTGCCGCTGTTTTATGATGATATAGCCGCTTCGGTTCCTTATAGACTGTTAATCCTTTGAAGGATTCGGGAATTTTATTTCGCAATGTCTCAGCATCAACCTGTCGAACAAGGGGAATATAATTCTGCTTTCTTTTTAATTTTGACTCGAAGAACGATTTCGGTTTTCCGAACGTTTTCGAAAATATTTCAATTAATCGGGGAAGGGAATCGCCCGCTCCCTTTTTATCAACCTCATAGGAATATAACGTCGTATTGGATGCAAGCACCTCACCATTTCTATCAAGAATAGAACCGCGCTTGGCTTGCAACGTTATTTTTTTTTCGTATTGGTCTTTTGCTTCTGCACGTAACTTTTCTGCATCAAGCACCTGAAGCGTTGTCAACCGAACGACGACACCAATGAAGAGCGCTATAAAAAAAATAAATAAAACGACTAACCGGCGTTTTTTGTTTCTCTCGTTTTTTTCAAAAGATAACTGTTCCTGCACAGATTCATTATACACCATGGCATGCTCACTTTTTGAATACTATTGTAAGTTCACCTAACGGACGGTCTGATTATCCATGACAAATTCTACAGGTCGTTCTTTCCTGTACGTCAGGCCGAGTTTTGTCTCAGCATATTTTTTTATTGTGTCCGGCGCTGATTTTTCGTTCACCTCTTGCAACAGCCGGGCATTTTTGGCCAGGATATTTTTGTATTCAATTTGCATTCTGTTAATGTCGCTCAACAGGTAACTCACGGTTATTTTATTCCAAATAAAAAACACAGCAATAAAAGCAACAGCAAGCACAACGAAAATCATAAACATCGGATTGAACCGCGTATGTGCCTTCACAGTATTTGCTTGTTGTGAACGCGCATCTTTGCTTGACGAGCCACCATTGAAAATGAGACGACGTTTCGATGTATCGGAACCGAGGGAGTTACCGGGGAAAATTGTTAAAGAATTTGCCATGAGTTATAATCTTTCTACTGCTCTTAATTTTGCGCTTCGGGCGCGTGGATTTCTATTGATTTCTGTTTCTGTCGGAACAATTGGTTTTTTCGTTAACACACGTATTTTTGCATTCATGTCTATTCTCCGAAGCAAACTTTCCGCTCCGGTAGTTTCAGGTTGCGATTGTTCCCGGAAGAATGTTTTCACAATTCTATCTTCGAGCGAGTGATAAGAAATTACCACTAATCGCCCGCCGGGATGCAACATCTCAACTGCATCACAAAGCCCTTGTTGAAGATTTTCAAGTTCGTTATTCACTTCAATCCGTAACGCTTGAAAAATTCTCGCCAGCGACTTTGTCAACATCCTTTGCCCTACGACAGACTCCACAACTTCAGCAAGTTCACGCGTGGTATCAAGTGTTTTGTTCCGGCGTCGTTCGGTGATTCTTCGTGCGATTTTTCTTGAAAACCGCTCTTCACCGTATTTCCAGAACACATTAGATATCTGTGGCTCGTCATACGTATTCACCACAGTCCACGCATCCAACTGCTGATTCCGGCTCATTCTCATATCAAGCCTGCTTTCTGATTGAAAGCTAAACCCCCGATGAGCAGCATCTATTTGATGAGACGACACACCCAGATCCAACAACATGCCGACGATGTTTCCATCAATCAATTCCTCAACACGAATACGAACGTTTGCAAAATTGTCTTGAACAAACAGGACACGCCCGGTAAATTCAATTAAATTTTTTCTTGCTTCGTCCAGCGCATCGGTATCCCTATCAATTCCGATGAGCGTGCTTTGAGGCGTTACATGTTGCAAAATGTTTGCGGCGTGACCGCCGCCCCCTAAAGTACAATCAACATATACTCCATCAAGCCCTGCACATAATAATCGAACAACTTCATCGACAAGTACGGGCTTGTGATAACCTTCTATCATGTAAAGAACAACTCTGCCGTCCAACCTAACTACGGCAAACCTTATCCCTTTGAAGTCATAACTTTTGTCGCAATCTGTTCATACGATTCCGGAATACTTTTCTTATATTCCACATACAGTTGCGGGTTCCATATCTCGATTTTTGATAACAGTCCGATAACGTGAACATCGGATTGAATGTTAGCAAATTCGCGGAGCGATGGCGGAATCATTATTCGAGATTGTGAATCAAGCGATACATCTTCTGCACACTCATACAGCAAGTGCAGAAAATTATCATCATCATCAACATAACTGTTCAGTTTACGATACTCGGTTTCGATCTTGTCCCATTCATCCTGTGGATAAAGAAAGAGACATTGCTTTTTCCCGCGAGTAATCACAAACGAGTTATCCGCTTGAGGTGAAACATTCTTCTTCAATTTCATTGGAAGACTGATTCGACCTTTTGCGTCAACAGAATATTGATATGTTCCTTTGAATGATGACATAATTTACCAAAACCCTGTGGAATAATAACATTTATTGACATAAATTCCCATATTTACCCACAAAGTTCTTGTAAATATAGACTAATTCTTGAATTTGTCAAGAATTTCAGATGTAACTTAAAATATATTTTTGATTATGTCAGATAAGAAAAACCTTGAATTCGCCATCCGCAACTCCAACAAATTCAAGGGATAAAACCGTCCCGATAAATTACACTCAAACTATAAGAGAGAATATTAAAAATATTTTTTTTGTGAGTCTGTAAAAAGAAAAAATATTTTCAAATTTATTTGTTGGGAACGGTAAATAATGAAACTGCAACGATAGCGGCAGTCTCCGTTCGCAACCTTCTTTCCCCGAGACTTACAACTCTGAATCTTCTCTCCAAAAGCTTCGTGACTTCTTCCTCGCTGAAACCACCTTCCGGTCCGATTAATAGAAGAACGGATGTATTTTGTTTTCCTCCATGTTCGATATTAAAAAATCTCTCATCCGATTTTTCATGACAGAAAATTTTCTGTTCATAATGTACATCGGTAACAGCAAGTGCGTCCAAAGTTGCCAAGCTGCGTACCTTAGGAAGATAAGAGCGACATGATTGCTTCATTGCTGCAAGTGCAAGTTTCTGCCAACGCTCAACCTTTGCATGTGAAGGTATTGTTCGTTCGGTGTGAAGTGGAATAATATCCTTCACCCCAAGCTCCGTTACTTTCTCTATAAGAAAATCAAAACGCGAAGGGTTTTTCAAAATACTAACAGCGAGCGTTATGGAACATTCAGACTCATTATGATTTTGGAACGTTTCAAGAATCCTTCCTTCTGCAACTTTCTTTGTCAGATTTGTAAGTTCAACATCATAAGCAGTTCCTTCTCCATCCACAACACGCACTCTTTCTCCTTCCCTTTTTCGCATAACATGAGCGAGATGTAAAAATTCATCTCCCTCAATATGTACAGTATCGCCTGAGATATTTTTTTTTGGTGAATAAAAATAATCTAACGACATTCAGAACGACGCTCCTAAATCAATAATGAATTCACTCTTCCCGAATTCATTCCACGCAATTTCTGTTCGTACAACAAAACTGTATGGCAAGAGAAAATGCAACCCGGCTCCATACCCGCTCGGCAACGGTGTTGGCACAGCTGGTTGTTCGCGAAACCATACAGTTCCTGCATCGGCAAACGCGGCGGCAGTGATTCCGAATCGCCACAATGAAAATTCTTTTGGAAGAAATTCTGCTTTGATATACGTGGGTTCCAATACTGTGTAATGCAATTCCGTGGAAACGCCGAACAGGTTTTCCCCTTCTATTACTTCTCTGAAATGTCCCCGGAGCCGTTCACCATAACCGAAGTAAACATGTTCGTAAACGGGCTTCTCATCGCCTGCCGTGAGAACACCGAATGCACGCGCTGTTAAAACAAACTCAGAACTCAACGGAATGTACCGGCGATAATCTGCATTGAAATGTGTAAAATCTATCGTCGTGGAAGGCACGCCGAACTTCGTTATGCTTATTCCGGTGTATGTTCCGAAACCGGGATATTCATGCAAATCTCTTGTATCATAAGTATATCCAACGCTTCCCTGTAAAAACCTGTTTTTCCCTGATTGATTTCCGGAAAACAAATTTTCCGGGATATCAACTATTCGATAGCCGAGATTCACCCAAACCGTGTGCATAGTACCCAATCTTTTTCCTACTGTTGCCGAAAATAAAAAATGTTGTTCATCGAAATCACCATGTTGCTGTTGCAACTGGACGCTTTTGTTTCTCACTTTATTATAGACAAGTCTACCTTCCAAAAAGTGTGTTCCGCTTTCTTCTAAAAACGGATTTCGATATGATAACGCAACCCAAGGGTCATAACCGAGTGCGAACGAACCAAATACTTTTTCGTTTCGTCCTCGAAAATTAGTATGGGCTAATCCCGCACCGTAATAAATCTTACTCCAATCACGGTCCCTCAACCCGAAAATCGGATACGGATAAATAAACCATCGCTCATGAACAGTAATGTTGAGATTCGCTTTTACGGCGGAAACCGGTTCGACTTCCATTTCCACTTTATTGAATAATCCCAAACTGTAAATTCTGTTCCGGTCATATTCAACACCTTCGTGTGTGATAAGTGAATCTTGCTTTATTGTCATTTCGCGGAGTATGACAAACGATTTGGTATCTTCATTTCCGAATACGCTCACTTCACCAAGTCGGAATGAAGAATCCGGAAACGTGTATGTGGTTGAATCCTCAGCAACATCAATTTGCGCCGAAATAAATTCAACAAAAAAGAAAAATAAAAATATGAAAAGAAGAGTTCTCATCAATTGTTATTCTTTGATGATGAGATGAAGACTAAACGAGTTGAAATTTTTGTAACGCTTTTTCTGCCGCAGCTTGTTCTGCATCTTTTTTGTTTTTTCCCATCCCGACACCATACGGTTCATCGCCGAGATAGACTTCAACTGTGAATACTCTGTCGTGGTCGGGTCCATCCTCTTTGATGGTAACATAGCGGGGAATAGAAAGACTTTCTGCCTGTGAATATTCAAGCAACTGGCTCTTGAAATTAGCATCTTCAGTAACAACCAATCGTTGTTCGACTGCCGCTACCATTTGTCGTTGCACAAATTGTTCTGCCGCCCGAAACCCACCATCGAGATAGATAGCGGCGACGAGCGCTTCGTATGCGTCGGCAAGAATTTTTTCCAACCCGCGCTCTACAGAACGAGGAATACTCGCTCCAATCAGGATAAATTCCTGTAAGTCAATCAAACCGGCATAGGCGGAAAGCGCCTTTCTGTTCACAAGCCGAGAGCGCATTTTTGTAAGGTCGCCTTCCGGCAAAGATGCGTGACGATGGAAGAGATATTCTCCCACAACCATGTTCAAAACAGAATCTCCAAGAAATTCTAATCGTTCATTGGAAACCAACGTTCCGTTTTCCGGCTTGTTAATGTATGAACGATGGGAAAGCGCTTCAGAAAAAAGCGATTTGTTTTTTATTCGATGCTTTATGACGCGCTGAAGCCGTTCAAAATTTATCTCAGCCGTAATTGATGAAGAATCACTCGTCTGCTCCTCCCGAAGCCATGCAAGTATGCGACGAATGAAATCATTCATAGAACAATTAATTCAAAGGATATTTCTTGAGGAGAATCGAAGCGTTATGTCCGCCAAAACCAAACGTGTTGCTGATAGCTACATTCACGGTTTTCTTCATCGCCTGATTCGGTACATAGTTCAAGTCACATTCCGGGTCGGGATTTTCGTAGTTGATGGTTGGCGTGAGCAAATCATTCTGAATCGAGAGCGAGGTGATAATCGCTTCAACCGCTCCCGCTGCACCGAGCAAATGTCCAATCATTGATTTTGTTGATGTGACGTGTAACTTGTACGCATGCTCGCCAAACAATGTTCTGATTGCTTCCGATTCTGACTTGTCATTATATGGAGTTGATGTTCCGTGAGCATTGATGTAATCAACATCTTCCGGTTTCAATCCTGCATCCTGAATACAAATCCGCATCGAACGAACCGCGCCTTCTCCTCCCGGCGCCGGCGCTGTGATATGATGAGCATCCGCCGTTAACCCAACACCGCCGACTTCTGCATAAATCGTCGCACCTCTATCAAGAGCGTGAGTCAGTTCTTCAAGCACCAATACGCCTCCGCCTTCGCCCATCACAAATCCGTCGCGTTGAGCATCGAACGGACGACTTGCCGTGAGTGGCGCATCGTTTCGTGTTGACATTGCTTTCATCGCATTGAAACCGCCGACTCCCATCGGTGTTATCGCCGCTTCCGAGCCGCCGCAGAACATCACTTCTGCATCGCCGCGTTGTATCAACATAAACGCATCGGCAATAGCATGAGATGAAGTTGCACAAGCAGACGTTGTTGCGTAGTTCGGTCCTTTGAAACCATATCGCATCGAAATTTGTCCCGCAGCGATATCGGCAATCATCATCGGTACGAAAAACGGACTGATTCTTCCGGGACCGCCGTTCATGTATTCCTGCATTTGCTTGTGCCAAGTCCACATGCCGCCGATTCCCGATCCGAAAATCACCCCGATGCGCTCACCGTTTTCTTTTTCCAAACTCAAACCGGAATGTTTGAATGCCATCTCCGCCGCCACCATTGCATATTGTGTGAACAAATCCATTCTGTTCGATGCTTTGCGGTCCATGAAGTTCAGCGGATTGAAGTTCTTCACTTCACATGCAATTTTCGTATCGTACTGAGCGGTATCAAAACATGTAATGGGTCCACCGCCGCTCACACCTGCGACTGCGTTCTTCCAATACTCTTCGATGCCGATGCCGATGGGCGTGACCGCTCCCATTCCGGTCACAACAACTCTACGACGGTGGTTATTCATAGCCAATTCCTGTTCGTGTTAGAAAATGATTCAGTCTTTCGACCAAATGAACTACTTTGCTTTACCTGTTAAATAACTGATTGCATCACCGACAGTGGTGATTTTTTCCGCATCTTCATCGGGAATCTGAACGTTGAATTCTTTTTCAAATTCCATGACCAACTCGACTGTGTCAAGCGAATCTGCACCAAGGTCATTGGTAAATGATGCGGCAGGTGTAATCTGCGATGCTTCTACACCTAACTTGTTCATGATTATGTCTTTAACTTTTGCTTCGATATCCATGATTGGATCCTTTATGTAATATTGTTAATGAATTATGATTTATATACTCTATTATAATAATGTCAGCCCGCCATCAACACAAATCGTTTGACCTGTGATGTAATCCGAAGCTGACGAAGCGAGGAATGTTACCACGCTTGCAATTTCA
Source organism: Ignavibacteriota bacterium (assembly GCA_016212665.1). Lineage (NCBI taxonomy): Bacteria > Pseudomonadati > Ignavibacteriota > Ignavibacteriota bacterium. The sequence goes on along the minus strand of JACREZ010000029.1, from coordinate 14,834 downwards.
TCCGGCTTTGCCGTTCGCTTCAACGGAATTTTCTCCGCTATCGCTTTTTGCTGTTCTTCAGTTAATTTCCCTGTCATGTCTGTTTCCACGAATCCGGGAGCGACAGCGTTCACGTGAATGTTGCGTGAAGATAACTCTTTTGCCATTGATTTGGTAAATCCGATGACTCCGGCTTTTGAAGCAACATAGTTCGCCTGACCTGCGTTCCCGGTAATTCCCACAACCGACGTGATATTGATAATCTTGCCAGCCCTTTGCCCCATCATTTGTTTGGCTGATGCTTTTGTAAAATTGAACACACTTTTCAAATTCGTGTTGATAACCGCATCCCAATCCTCCTCGCTCATGCGAAGAAGTAAACCGTCTTTCGTAATGCCTGCGTTGTTGACCAATATATCAAGTCGTCCGAACTGAGCAACAACCTTTGTAACAATCTCCACCGCTTGATTGAACGATGCAACATCTGCTTGAAATGCAACGGCATCGCCACCGTTCGCTTTGATTGCCTGAACAACTTCTTCCGCTTCACTTGCCGCGCTCCGATAGACGATTGCTACCTTCGCTCCGGCTAAAGCAAGCGACAAAGCAATCGCCCGTCCGATTCCCCGCGAACCGCCGGTTACTAAGGCAATTTTATTTTCTAAATTCAGTTTCATATTTGTACTTAATTCTTCTTGCCCGCCTTTGGCGGCTGAATACTTTGTAATTAGTTATTTGTCATTCGTCATTGGTCATTCGGGAATCAACTACCGGGCATCTTTTTTCATTTTTGCGTTTTGCATTTTGCATTATTTTATATCTGAAAACTTGTCAATGCCAATTACTTCTACACTTGCATCAATTCTTTTTACAAGACCCTGAAGAACTTTTCCGGGTCCGACTTCGACAAACCTCTTCGCTCCATCTGCAACCATATTCTTTATTGATTCTTCCCATCGAACCGGTTTCGTCAATTGGTCTTTCAGGAGTTGACGGATTTCCGGCGCTTTGGTTACGGGCTTTGCTGTCACGTTTGCATACACGGGAATCGTTGCATCATTAATCGTGATTGCATCCAGCGCTTTCGATAATCCTTCAACAGCATATTCCATCAACGGAGAATGGAACGCACCGCTGACAACCAATTCTTTCACTAACTTTGCGCCACGTGCTTTGGCAAGTTCCATTGCTTTCTTCACTCCGGAAACTGAGCCGCTAATAACAATCTGCCCGGGAGAATTAAAGTTTGCACACTGAACAATTCCTTCTGTGCTTGCTTCTGCACAAACAGATTCAAGAATATTCGATTCAAGTCCGACAATTGCCGCCATCGTTCCGGGTTGAAGTTCTCCTGCTCGTTGCATAAGTTCACCTCGCAAGCGAACAATCTTCAAACCATCTTCAAACGATAAAACACCTGCATACACCAACGCTGAATATTCTCCAAGCGAATGTCCGGCAACCATAGAAACATCCTGTTGCCCGAGCAATTTCGAAAGAATAACGCTGTGCAAGAAAATCGCAGGTTGTGTATTCTTCGTTTGCTTGAGTTCTTCTTCCGGTCCTTCAAAGCAAATCTTGCTGAGTGAAACTCCAAGCAATTCATCTGCCTGCTTGAACATCTCACGAGCAGTCTCGTTTTGCTCAAACAAATCTTTTCCCATTCCAACGTATTGGGAACCTTGACCGGGAAATATGTATGCACCTTGTTGCATTTACAGTTTTTCGTTTCTTGTTTTTAGTCTTGCTTTTATGTTCTTAGTCGTCAACAAATTCAACACATACCATATCACACATCTCGTATCGCACAATAACGCTACGGCTCACCGCTTATCCACACTCCACTTCACCAACACCGCTCCCCAAGTATAGCCCGCACCAAAACTTGCAAGCACAACTGTTTGCCCACGTTTCAATTTTCCCGCTTGCCACCATTCTGAAAGACAAAGCGGAATTGTTGCGGCGGTTGTGTTTCCGTATTTGTCAATGTTAATCATGACTTTCGATGGGTCAAGTCCCATCCGTTCCCTGCACGCGTCAATGATACGCAAGTTCGCCTGATGCGGTACAAGCCAATCTACATCGGCTCCGGTAAGATTATTCCGTTTCATGATTTCGGCGGAGACATCAGCCATTCCGAGCACGGCAACTTTAAACACCGACTTTCCATCCTGATAGATGTAGTGCATTTTGTTATCAATCGTTTCGTAGGTTGGCGGGTTAAGACTTCCACCCCCTTTTTGATACAACGCATCTTTTCCAGCGCCATCAGAATACAGGCGATGGTCAATAATTCCCAAGTTCGGGTCATCGCTTGGTTCGAGCAAAACAGCCGCGCCGGCATCACCGAATAACACGCATGTATTTCTGTCTGTGTAATCCGTAATTGCGCTCATCTTATCCGAGCCGATTACCAACACTTTTTTGTGCGTTCCCGCTTCAATGAACTGACAACCGGTGACAAGTGCAAACACAAAACCTGAACATGCCGCCGAAACATCAAAACACCACGCATTCTTCGCGCCGATTTTCTCCTGCACTAAACACGAAGTCGAAGGGAAAAACATATCGGGAGAAATTGTGGCAACAATGATTAAATCAATCTCGCTCGCTTCAATGCCACGGTTTTTCAAACAGGCAAGCGCGGCAGGCGCCGCAAGGTCGGACGTTGCGCCGTGTTCAAGGATTCGGCGCTCACGGATTCCCGTTCGTGTGAGAATCCACTCATCCGTTGTCTCCACCATTTTTTCCAAATCTTTGTTCGAGAGAATTTTCTCGGGAACGTAATGACCAACGGCAGTTATTGCCGCACGAATTCGTTCTGACAACTCTTTACCTTTCAATTGCTATTTGTTTGAGTCCACCATCAGCGGACAAAAGCGCTTCTTGTATCCGTTCATTGATGTTCTTGCGCACCGTCTCTTCCGCTTTCAAAATCATATTCTTGATTGCTTTCGGAGTGGATTTACCGTGACCGATAATCGCCACGCCTTTCACTCCAAGCACCGGCACTCCGCCATGCTCTTCATAATCCATACTCTTGAAAACAGAGCGGAGCGAATTCCTCATCATTCCGCCTAACAATTTCAAGAAAAGATTTTTGCTGAATGCTTCTTTCAATCTGTTCTTGATGAACGAAGGAATACTTTCACCGAATTTCAGGACGATGTTTCCGACAAATCCATCGCACACAACCACCTGCGCTTTGCCACTCAGAATATCTCGCCCTTCGACATTGCCAATGAAGTTAATCCCGCTTTGCGAGAGAAGTTTGTGCGCTTCTTTCACTGCTTCATTTCCTTTCGATTCTTCTTCGCCGACGCTGAGAAGTCCGACCGATGGATTGGAAAAATTAAACATCTCCTTCGCGTAGATACTCCCCATGATGGCGAACTCATACAAGTGCTGAGGACGGCAATCCACATTCGCTCCGGCATCGAGCAACAGGCAAACACCCTTTTCGCTTGGAAAGAATGCGCCGATTGTCGGGCGACTCACGCCATCAAGCCGACCAAGAATAAGCGTTGAAGCGGAGACCATCGCGCCGGTATGTCCCGCGCTGACGAACGCGTCAACTTTCCCTTCTTTATGCAAAGTCATTCCGATACCGATGGAGGAATCTTTCTTCTGTCGGAGCGCGGCTGTTGCGCCGTCGTGCATATCAATCACATCTGCCGCGTGAACAATCTTGTAATTCAATCGCTCAGCGGAAGATGGTTGGAGATGCGAACGGATAAGAGATTCCTGTCCGACGAGTACGACCTCGAACCTGTTGTTGGATTCGCGGAGAGCATCAAGCGCGCCCGCGACAACATTTTGAGGAGCGTAATCGCCACCCATCGCATCCACTGCAATTCGTATCGTGTGTGTGTCGTCCACAAGTTCACCGAAAATTCATCGGTGTATGAACAATGGTAGAAATGGAGTTATGATTCTTTCGGAATCATGATAGAGCGACTATTATAGTAGCCGCAATTCGGACAGGCTCTGTGAAGAAGTTTCTGGTCGTGGCAGTTGGGACATTCGCCCGTTGACGGCGCAGTTGCCTTGTAATGTGTACGGCGCTTTGCGCCACGAGATTTCGAATGTCGCCGTTTCGGATTTGGCATTCTCTTGTTCCTTAATTTTTATTGTTTGATATCAATGTTCGTAATACGTCAAATGGCGCTGATGCGCCATGGGGCTCATGCACCCACCGTGAATCAGTGTTTTCTTCTGCGCAGACACAATCTTTCTCATTCATGTTCACGCCGCAGTGCGGACAAAGTCCCCTGCACTCTTCCTTGCAAATGAGTTTCATCGGAACCGCCAACATGATACACTCCCGAACGTCATCTACAAGTTCGAGATATGGCGTACCGATGTGAATTGTCCTCAACTCATCATCAGGAAAAGACTCGGAGTTCTTTTCGTCGAATGTGTAGCAGATGTTGTACAATGATTGAATCGGAAAATCAAATTCAACCGCACAACGGTCACACTGAAATTTTGCTTTAGTTGAAACCGAAGCCCGCAAATAGAGTTGGCGTTTTGTTTTTTCGAGGGAGGCATCTATAGAGATGGACTCCTGAAAATTCTCCGCCAAGTCAAGTTCGGTCGGATGTGAAATTAACTGATAATTGTGAATCCCTTCGGAGAGTTGGGAAATTCTGATTCTTAAATCTGATTGTACATGTTTCATAGTAATCCCTCCAAAGAACGATTAAATCACACCAAATTCACTTGGTTTTTGAAAAAAGACGGAGAAATATAATAAAAAATGGGCATAAACAAAACCACTCATTCAATTACTGACTCCCGAATCATCCGATGACGCTGAGAAATGAGGCTTTCAAACAGACGAGATTACAATTGTAACGCCTACCCATCCTCCAACTCTTTATAACGCTGACATAAGAAGTTGAATTTCACGCGACAAGAATCTCTTTCTTTTACTCTGAACAGAACCAATTTTGTTGATTTCGTTCAATTGCATTTCTTATTCATTTATGTATATTCAGATTGAAATGTAAGTCGAATCACTGATTCGGCTATATCTCTCGACGAGAATGCTTACCTGTGTATTGGCAAGCGTCCTTTTCGGAATACAATATTTTCAAGAACTATTTTGGAGAATTACAATGTCTATAATGGTACGAAGTAGATTTATTTCTGTGCTTCATTTTTATTTTCTGGTACTTGTTTGTTTGATGTTCACTGCGACTTCACTTCTGGAAGCATCAGGAGATTCGGTTCAAACTCCACAGCGGTTGGCATATGACCAACGCGAGTTTCAATACATCAACGAATACAACAGGATGTTATGGAAATATCTCCGTGCAGTTGATGAAATCAAAGATGGACATTACAAATCGGATTTGAAGTGGAATACCGATGCTCAGGGAAAAGTGAAATCGCTACTCCCCTATGTTGATAATTCTCTTTTTACCGGTCAGAGTATGTTACGAACGCTCAACAACGAACGGGAAATTCTCACACAAGCGGCGTTCGATGATAACACCAACCGATTGACACAGCGATTTCATCACGCCGTACAAAATGCTCAGGAAGGTGTGGACGAAATTTTGAAATTTTATACTACGCCATGGAAACAAAAAACAGAAGTTCAAACAGGTGAAGTTCAAAAGAATGGCGGTTGGACGAAAGTATGGGAATCTATGCGCGATATGGTGACAAAGTCGCGGGAATTTTTCAACCTCCTCCAGACAATGGAAACTCCGAAAATGCCATATGTCGAATCAAAAGTTGTTTCAGATTTATTACCGCCGGTACTTCATGTCACGGTTGCACCTGTCGGGGCGCCGTTCTTTGGAATCTGGTATAAAGTCGGAGCGCAAAACATCGTTGTTTCCGAACCGTACATCTCCGGTTCTCCTTTGAAGACAGGCGATGTGATACTTGGCGTATATAAATTCGGGGCAATCACCGTGAAAGACTCATCGCTCGGCGATGCTGAACTCGACCCGACCTCCGGCGCAGAAAAAACTCTCATTGAATTTCAATCAATAGCGTCGTTTGCGAAGATATTCAATCCGCGAACAGCATTGGTTGGGAAAACGCTTAGATTTTTAGTGCGTCGAGACGGAAAAGAAATGAAGATAGATGTGAAATGTTCCTCCGCCGAAGGCGGAAATATTTTCCAACGATAAAAATTAGTCTGCCGGTTCTTTGTGAGTTACTATCTCGGTCGTTGATTCGAGCATCTTTTCCGCCTCGTAGCCCCGCAAGCCGCGCATCGTATCATTGATACGGGCGACGGATGTTTCGATTCTTCCTATCCAGCGAAGCATTTCTTCGTCTTTTTCAAATTTGCGGCGCAGTTCCTGTGTGGTAACCGAAATAATTGCGAGAGGATTGTTGACACTGTCCTGCATCAACATCGTAACATCGTTGACTATCTGTTTGTAAATTTTTTGGCGGTCAATAATCCGCTCAACTTCATGCCGACGTTCGATTTCTTTTTTGTTCGCTTTGCGATACTTCTGGATCTGAAGCAACGCCGCGGCAATCAACCACAGCAGTATTAGTGAATCGAACTGGACGAGAAAATCGAAGAATGTTCTTTTTTGGTCCGAGTGTTCAAACAGATTGAGTGAGGTAACGAAATAATACAGATAGATAACAACAGCAGCAATAACAATAGGATATCGTTCCACATACGATTTCGTCCAATGCCATATTTTCAAAGTGAAATTTTTCATCATCGTTCTGTTTTCATCAGGTTAGTGCGATAAAGTTTTTTCAATAAAAGTAAAAATCCGAATCCACGCTCCCGACGCGGCAAGCACGGAGTATCCTGCTTCATTATTCGGATTCATAAACGCATGTCGGGCGTTGGGATACATCTCCATCTCAAATTGTTTTTCATATGATAAAGCCGCATCCTGAAAAACTTTAACTTTTGCCGGAGTTACTGAGGCATCTGCTTCCCCGAAAATTCCCAGTACAGGACAGTTGATTGCTTTGATTGATGAAGAGTCATTCAACAATTCACCGTACACTACAATAGTGGAAGCAAGTTCAGAGATTTCCGCCGCCGCCTTCAATGAATATTCTCCCCCCATGCACCAACCAATCGCGCCGATTTTTTCCGGCGATATATTTTGCTGTTGCTGCAAAAAACGAAACGCGGCTCGGACATCTTGTGAAACACGCGCCTTCGGTAATTCGGTTTTCATTTTTCTTGCTTCATCCGGGAGCGTAGTAACTTTTCCGCGATATAAATCAAGAGCAAGCGCCGCATACCCATTTCTCGCAAAAGAGCGAGCGTTTTGTTTCATCCAATCTGTCAGACCCCACCATTCATGAATCAGAATGATAGCCGGAACAGTATCTTTTCCTTCAGGAATACTTAGGTATGCATGGACTGTATCTTCTCCGCTTGTGTAATGTACCATCGTTGAAGTGATATTCCTCGTCTGTGAAATCAAACAAGCAGAGAAAATAATATAGAAGAGAACGAAGGTTGTACTTTTCATGGGATTATTCAGATTCAGATAATTTCAAGAGTGATATTGCGTGGGTTTCACTCACTGGCATAACGGAAAGTCGGGAATTCCTGACTAAATCAAACTGTGCAAAATCTTTTCTTGATTTTATTTCAGAAAGAGAAACTTTTCGGGAGAAAGTTCGTTTAGGTTTTATGTCAATGACAACAAGTTTTTCATCGCTTTGCTTTGGGTCGGGATATGGATTTGAGACAACTTCCGCCAATCCGACAACCGATTTCTCGTCTCCGGTATGATAGATAAAGACAATGTCTCCCTTTTTGATTGAGCGGAGATGCTTAAGGGCGAGATTATTTGACACACCGTCCCAAGTTGCTTTCTTCTCACGAAGTAAGTCAGCGAAAGAAAACGATGTTGGTTCAGTTTTCAACAGCCAGTACGTCATAGTTGTTGGATAAGAATACGAAAAGGAATTGAGATAGTCAAGCAAAATGCTCAAGTTGTTGTGTGAATTATTTGATTTCTGTACTTTAGTTCACATTTTTTATCTTTATCCATTATTTAATCCGTTCAGAGAAAGAAAACAAATGGTTCGTACTTTATTTATAGGTGTTATCACAGTATTTGTTTTGTTACACATATCTCCTGCTCAGGAATCAGGGGGAGTGCGGCTTCTAAGTCATTATGTTCCGCCGGAAGGAGGTTCCTACGTCGCCGGATGCTGGGGATGGACAGATACCGTTTCGGGAAAAGAGTACGCATTGTTGGGAAGTTATTCGGGAACATCCATTGTCGAGATAACCGACGCCGATAATCCTGTTGAAAGGGATTTCGTGCCGGGACCCTCATCAACTTGGAGAGAACTTCAAACTCATTCACACTATGCTTATGTCGTCACTGAAGGAGGTGGCGGTGTTCAAATTATTGACCTTTCGTATTTACCCGATTCGGTACATCTTGTTCAAAGTTTTAATTACTCTCAAGGTGGAAAAAATATTTCTTCCTCTCATACCAACCACATCAAGGACGGATATTTGTATTTGAATGGATGCAGTAACTGGCCTCGCGGTGGCGCAGTTATTTTCAACCTTGCCGACCCGGAAAATCCAACATTCGAGGGAGAATATAGCGAACGGTACTACCATGATAGTTTTGCAAGAAACGATACCTTGTTCGGCGCAGCAATTTATGATGGAGGAATTGACATTGTTGATGTTTCTAATAAATCGAATCCAATATTCATCACTAGATTCAATTATACGGGTGCAGGCACACATAATTGTGCAACTACATCCGATGGACGATATCTTCTCACCACAGATGAAATCGGGACTACTGCGAAGACTCTAAAAATCTGGGACATCCAACACTTGCCAACAGTAACGAAGGTTGCAGAATATCAAGGCAATCCTACAGCGATTGTACACAATGTCTTTGTTAAAGATACTTTAGCGTACATGTCATACTACACTGCGGGATTAAAAATTCTGAATATTGCTGACCCCACTCATCCCGTCGAAGTAGGTGGATTCGATACATATCCGAATTCTGACATTGCAGCATACACGGGCGCATGGTCAACCTATCCATTCTTTCCTTCTGGCAAAATCATCATCGGGGATATGGAAACCGGGTTGTACATTGTTGATATAAATCCCAACGCCCCACGGACTCCAACGTTCTTCAGAGCCTACAGTGATTTTCAAACTCCATCTTCTGCAACAATGTCATGGGTTGACCCGACTGAAATTGTTTCGGGAACTCCTTTAACTGATTTTTCAATTCATATTTATCGTGATGGTATTTTTATTGCGGAGGTTGATTCAGGCGTTCAGCAATATACCGATTCAGGATTGGTACTTCACCAAGCGTATCGTTACTCGGTTCGTGCTGTGTCTGCAACTGATTCAAGTTCAGCAACAGGATTCACCGTGTATGCGGGTGGACATGCGCAACCCAAACCTCCTACTTCATTCGATGTTACCAGTATTGATGCTGGTGCAAAAATTTCATGGATAACTCCATCTCAACAATTAGACGGAACCCCGCTGAACGATTTAGCATTTATTGATATTTACAGAAACAACGCTTTGATTGGAACAGTGAATGTGAATACGGATGACACTGCATCGTATGGCGAATACATTGATTCAACATCCGGATATCATACATATACTATCCTCTCGCGCGATAATGAAACTCCGAACAATACCAGTTCCCTGACTGAGCCAATTTTTGATTACGCAGGTTCGGTCTCTTCTTCTTATTCAGAAAATTTCGATTCGGGATTATCCTCAGTCTTTCACACGGGTGATTGGGATACAACCCACGCTATTTCAGTTTCAGGTAACGCATCAATAACCGATAGTCCTGAAGGATTTTATCCGACGAATTCAAGCACGTACTTTTTACTTCCGCCGCTCAGGGCGACGGCAAATCATGTTCTCTCATTCAAACAAATTGGAACGATTGGTCTGGGAGATTTTGGTTTTGTTGAAGGTTCGACCGATAACAAAACATTCACCCGGCTCTATGTCGCTCACTCATCATATCATGCAGAGTGGAAAGACAGTTCTGCCGATAGTGGTGATTGGTTTCCTCAAACAGTAAGTTTATCCCGTTACGCAGGTGATACAGTGTATCTCCGGTTCTTACTTGTCACTGATGCAAGCAGGCAAATGGATGGCTGGTACATTGATGATATTACAGTCGCTTCGACAGTCGGCGTGGAAGAAGAGTCAATAAATACTCCTGCCGGAATATCGCTTGAACAAAACTTTCCGAACCCGTTCAATCCGACAACGAATTTCGGATTTCGGATTTCGGATTTCGGATTTGTGACGTTGAAGGTATTCGATGTGCTGGGTCGAGAAGCAGTGGTATTACTGAATGAGGAAAAGTCGCCAGGAAAATATTCTGTTCAATGGGATGCGCAAGGTGTTCCAAGCGGCGTGTACTTCTATCAATTAGAAGTGAATGAACGTGATGGAACACATGCGGTTCAGAGGAAGAAATTGATTATTTTACGATAACGTAATTCATAAATAAATATTCATCGGGGATATAATGAAATCATCAATGTTCTATTTGAAAATCATTTTAACAATTCTTTTATGTACGCAAGTACAAACATTCGCTCAAGCAACAGGCGCAGTCCGTTATCTGGGGCATTTTATTCCCCCTCAGGGTGGTTCATACGTTTCCGGCGCTTGGGGATGGACTGATGGAAGCGGTCGGGAATATGCAATCCTTGGCAGTTATTGCGGGACTTCCTTTGTTGAAATTACCGACGTAAACAATATGGTTGAACGGGATTTTGTACCCGGTGTTTGTTCGAGTTGGCGGGAGTTACAGGTTCACGGCAATTATGCCTATAATGTCAGTGAAGGTGGCGGCGGTGTTCAGATAATGGACCTTTCATATTTACCCGATTCCGTTCATCTCGTCAAGAGTTTTTATTACTCCCAAGGCTCAAAAAATATCACACGCGGGCATACACTCCATATCAAAGATGGATACATGTATCTCAATGGATGTGCAAACTGGTCTCCGGGCGGAATTCTCATCTTTAGTCTTGCTGACCCGCTCAACCCAGCGTATCAAGGCGAGTTTGCAGGCAACTACATTCATGATTGCTTTGTTCGCAACGATACAATTTACGGTGCGGCAATTTACGGAGTAGGTGTTCAAATTATTAATGCAACGAATAAGACGAGTCCGCAATTACTTCACACTATTTCTTATGACGATGCAGGCACTCATAATACAACAACAACTTCTGATGGGAGATACGTTTTATCAACAGATGAAATTGGAAGAACAGCAAAGACACTCAAAATCTGGGACATGCAAAATCCTCCAACGTTTACAAAAGTTGCTGAGTATGTCGGGAGCCCAACTGCAATTGTGCATAATGTGTTTGTGAAAGATAATCTTGCAATCATGTCGTACTATACTGCCGGAGTAAAAGTAGTTGATATAACGAACCCGGCTTCTCCTGTGGAAGTAGGAGGATACGATACATATCCAAGTAATGACAATGCAAACTACGATGGTGCGTGGTCAACCTATCCGTATTTTCCTTCCGGAAAAATTATCGTCGGCGATATGTCATCAGGATTATATGTTGTTGATGTAAATTTGAACGGACCGAAAACGCCTGAGTCATTCACTGCATACAGCGATTACCAAACCCCGAACAGTGTTCAGTTGACATGGAACGACCCGACGGAAACGAATTCCGGCGACCCTCTGACAAACTATGAGATGCACTTGTACAGAAATACCACTCTCATCGCAGTCGTTGATTCGGGAATCGAACACTACACAGATAATTCGTTAACGTTGCATCAGTATTACAATTACACCCTTCGTGCTGTAACGGCAGCCGATTCGAGTACCGGAGCGATTGCCGGTGCGTATGCCGGAGGACATGCTACTCCGAACGTTCCATCTAATTTCAATGCGCTCGATGCAACGGGCGGCGCATTACTTACGTGGAAAAACCCCTCTCGTCAGGTTGACGGAACACCGCTCAACGACCTTGCATATATTTTAATTTACCGGGATGGAGTCCTTGTTGATAGTGTTGCACAAACTTCTCCCGATTCCGGTCAAACACGTTCACACATTGATAGTGTCCAGGGATTTCATTCCTACTATATCAAAGCACGAGATAATGAAACGCCAGTCCATTACAGCGCGGCAACATCATCGGTAACTGCCTATGGCGGAATTCTCACACTGCTCTCGGAAGATTTTGAATCATCCCTTCCGTATCTCAATAAAACAGGAACTTGGGATTCAACCATGGATGCATCTGCAAGCGGCACACATTCTTTAACTGATAGTCCGGGTGGGTTGTATCCACATTCAACCACTTCATATGTTGAAATGCCCCCGGTTATTCTCGGTAGCACGGGCATGCTTCAATTCAAAACGATAGCAATTATTGCTTTTGCCGATTTTGGATTTCTTGAAATCAGTAAGAACCAAAGACAAAGTTGGACCTCGTTACGAGTCTATAACATGAACTTGCATCCTGAATGGACTGATTATTCAGCAGATGCAAACGATTGGTTTACAGAACGCTTCGACCTTTCTGCCTATACGAACGACACTGTGATTGTTCGTTTTCGTCTTGTTGCTAACTCTTCGAACAATGCCGATGGTTGGTATGTAGATGATATTTATATCGGACCGACGATGTATGAAACGACGAGCAACATCTCATTCAATGCAAGTTGGAATTTACTTTCGCTCCCTCTTTCCGTGGAAGACAAAAGTGTGAGTACACTATTTCCTTCCGCAACTTCACAAGCGTTTGCCTACGAGGGCGGCTATGTGTCGGCAGATTCACTTGAACACGGAACCGGCTATTGGTTGAAGTTCGACCAAACTGATTCTGTTCAGGTAACTGGAACAATGACACTGAAAGATACTATCTATGTAAACAGCAAGTGGAACATCATCGGCGCATCAGGCGAAGCAATTGCGACCTCGAAGATTTCCAGCATCCCCGCAGGGATTGTCTCTTCCTCGTACTATGGATTTGACGGAAGTTATCAGGCGGCAACGACTCTTCAACCCGGAAAAGGATATTGGGTGAAAACATCGAACAGTGGAAAATTAGTTTTATCCGCATTCGCCAAGTCTTCAAACTCAGAAGAAGTTGTTCAGAAAACAATATCCCAACTGAACACATTGACGCTCAAGGATAACTTCAATCATAAACAAGTTTTATATTTTGGGAACAAAGAACTATCGCTTGTGCCAATAGAATATTTCGAACTCCCCCCTGTTCCGCCGGTTGGCGCGTTCGATGTTCGGTTTACATCACAACAATTTGTTGAAACTGTACAAGAAGAAAACAAATCACTCCCCATCTCGATTCAGTCTCCCGAATATCCCTTGACAATTGAATGGAATATTCAGCCAATGCAAAAAGGAAAATGGATGCTCGAATCGGAAGACGGACAGAAGGAAATGACAAACGTCGGTTTCTCTTCTCTACAGTCGAACAAACTTACGCTTCGTTATGCCGGTAGTAATGCAGTATCGCTCCCGACCTCCTTTGCATTACATCAGAACTACCCGAATCCGTTTAACCCGAGTACTGTTATCAGTTATCAACTTCCGGTACAAGGTTTTGTTACGATTAAAGTATATAACACACTCGGTGAGGAAGTAGCAACGTTGGTTGACGGGTTGCAGGTTGCAGGGTACAGGTTTGTTGAATGGAATGCGAACGGAATGTCAAGCGGAATTTATCAGGTGCGGATGGTTGCAGGAGAATTTTCTGAAGTTAAGAAAATAATTTATGTAAAATAGATCCATGTGAAATGATGGATTGACTTTTAAAAAAACCGTTCTGTGTTCTAACAGAACGGTTTTTTTGTAATGTCTAAAACTGAAATACACCATAGCCATCTCGTTCCAGCGCTTCTCACAAAATACGCAAGCAAAAAAGGCCACATCATATTGTAACGACGCTCGTACAGGAGTGGCATTTCTCGTTTTTTCCTCTTTTCCCCCTCTTTTATCCTCGTATCGTAGTTTTACGACGCGAGGGTAATTTACTACCCAAAAATAGGGTAGATTACGTATTGATAATCAAGCACAATTTCCGTTCCTTTACACTAATCCAACGTATTGCTCTTCAGACCATCATCATCCGAAGTTTTCGTGGATTAAACTTCAATACTAACGCGAGCCCGGACAGGGGGTTTTAACAACCAAAAAGGTGAGCCATTCCTATCTCAAAGCTGGTTAGGAAAAGCCGGCTCACCTTTCTTTATCGCCCCGGTAATTTTGGGAGATGCCGGGGTGGTTTAGTTTGAGGTTTTACACGGACAGAGATTTTTTTAACGTTGCGGCAGTACAATTACAATACAAGGTATCGTGAAAGGAAGATTGAATATTACGTTTGCTCTCCGTATGTTTACAGGAGAATCCATAACCAATAAGGTGAATAATGTTTACTAACTTATACACCAAGGGATTTGAGAACATCAGGCGACTTGATTCAGTCGAAATAATATTTCGACTTGCTATCCTTTTTCTTTTTCTCTGTCTTGTAATGTTTGGTTGCTCGTGCAACGAAACTGGAGTAGAGATAATCCCCATACCGCAACTTACCTTAGAGGAGAACGGTGTAACAGAACTATGGCTCCGTGTTACAATGAGTAACGGCAGCGATGATTTTACGGTACACCGGGATGATAGTTTACTTACCACTCTCCACCCTCCAATTGTTACAGTAATTTTTGATGAAGAATTGTTGCCGAAACATACTTACACATATAAAGCGGGGCGCGGCACAATACTTCATGTGACAACGTTAGACACGACAAGCCACGACTTCACGTTTACACAATACATTCTCGGTGAAGGACAGAACAGCATTAT